>JAVVRI010000081.1:0-14142 GCA_036654795.1 Tannerellaceae bacterium | reverse complement strand
TCTGCATTCCGTCACGATGTTATATCTGTGAAAGGAGATTCGGATATTTCTATTTTAAGGTCACTCTTTGTTAATAAGGCATGTCGGCGAGAATTTTTATAGGTATTCCTAACTGTCGGGGCTTCGTTTTATGGATTAATAGGACGTTGTGAGCCTTTTTTAAATCCTTAGCTTGTGATTGTCAGGAAATAATCCTGTATATTTGCAGCATTCCGACTTATCAACAGTTGGGGCGACTTATCAACAAACAGGCCATTGTTTTGATTATTTCGTTTCCGGCTATGGTTATTATGCGTAGTTTTGCTGCATTAATAGAATAAAGAATGGGAAAGATTATCGCTTTAGCAAATCAAAAAGGGGGAGTTGGTAAAACGACAACTACGATTAATCTGGCTGCATCGTTAGCTGCTCTCGAGAAAAAAGTTTTGGTGGTGGATGCTGATCCGCAGGCAAATGCTTCTTCTGGTCTGGGTGTGGACATCCGGACGGTGGAACTTTCTATTTATGAATGTCTGGTGAATGGCGACGAGGCCAAAGGGGCCATTGTGGCGACGGAGGTAGACGGGCTGGACATTATCCCTTCGCACATCGACCTTGTGGGGGCGGAGATTGAAATGCTGAACATGGAGAGCCGTGAACAGATTTTAAAACAACTGCTCGTATCGCTCAAGGAGGTCTACGACTTTATACTGATAGATTGCTCGCCTTCACTCGGACTGATAACAGTCAATGCGCTGACGGCAGCAGACTCGGTGATTATACCCGTGCAATGTGAGTATTTTGCATTGGAGGGTATCAGTAAATTGCTGAATACGATTAAGATTATCAAATCGAAACTAAATCCGACCCTCGAAATTGAGGGTTTCCTAATGACGATGTACGACTCTCGCCTACGTCTGGCCAACCAGATTTATGAGGAGGTGAAGCGTCCGTTTCGTGATTTGGTGTTTACTACGGTTATCTACCGCAACATCAAACTTAGCGAGGCGTCGAGTTACGGAAAGCCGGTATTGCTGTATGACGCTGAGTCGAAAGGCTCCATCAACCATATGCAGCTGGCTAAGGAACTAATAGAGAAGAATAAATAATTATGGCAATATTGAAAAGAGCGGCTTTGGGTCGTGGACTGGATGCGCTGATAACGATGGACGATCTGAAGACGGGCGGTTCATCGTCTATTAGCGAAATAGAACTGAGCAAAATAGAGCCGAACCCGGATCAACCGCGTTCGATCTTTGAAGAAGAGACGCTGAACGAGCTGGCTACCTCCATTCGTTCGCTGGGCGTGATCCAGCCGATTACGCTTAAGGAGATGTCTCCAGACAAATATATGATCATTTCCGGCGAACGCCGTTATCGTGCCTCGCTGATGGCGGGACTGGATCGTATCCCTGCCTATATCAAGACGGCGGCAGATGAGAACGTGGTGGAGATGGCACTGATCGAGAACATTCAGCGCGAAGACTTGAACGCCATAGAAATCGCATTGGCTTATCAGAAATTGCTGGATAATTATAACCTGACGCAGGAGCGCCTGAGCGACCGTGTGGGCAAGAAGCGGACAACGATAGCCAACTACTTGCGCCTGCTAAAGTTGCCTGCCGAGATACAGGTGGGGCTGAAGGATCGCAAGATAGACATGGGGCATGCCCGCGCCCTGATACCGGTGGAAGATCCGGAGGTGCAACTGGCACTGTACGAGCAGATATTGGCAGAAGGTCTTTCTGTGCGTAACGTGGAGGAGATGGTGCGCAGCGTGGCCGAAGGGGTGATGCCGGAGGCCAAGAAGCCGTCTGCACCCCGTAAGCAGATGATGCCAGACGAATTTAACCTGCTGAAAGACCATCTGTCACGCTTCTTCAACACGAAGGTGCAGTTGGCTTGCAATGATAAAGGAAAAGGGAAGATTACCATTCCGTTTGCTTCCGAAGAGGAGTTGGAAAAGCTAATCGGATTGTTGGATCAATTGAAGTAATGCGTATGAAATTCGCGGAAAGCGGTTCGAAAATGAAAAGAATACTGTTGATGACGGTGTGGCTGATCAGTTGCGTGTTGACGGTGCAGGCGCAAAAGGAGCTCATCGCAACTGAGGTGGGCGACACGCTGACTGTGTCGGCTGTCGATTCAGTTTCTTTGTCGCCTGTTTTGTCGGCTAAGCCTGATTCCTCCGTTAAGGCTGTGCTTCAGGCGGCCGATTCGATCAAGATGCCCGTGATACGTCCAGTCTTCAAGCCGAACCCGACGAAGGCAGTTCTTTTCTCCGCTATTTTTCCCGGACTGGGACAGATATACAATCGAAAGTATTGGAAGTTGCCGCTGGTGTACGGCGGGTTTATGGGCTGTATATACGCCGTGACCTGGAACAACCGTAATTATAAAGATTACTCGCTGGCCTATAAAGATATTATGAGTGACGACCCGATGAAACATCCCAGTTGGCAGAACTTTATCCCTGCCGGCGCCTCACCGGAGAGTTACGCGAAGGACAGCCAGTTTAAGGAGCGCCTGAAGCGGCAAAAAGATTACTTCCGGCGATACAGGGATTTGAGCATTATTATTACTGCCGGCCTGTATGTATTGTGTATGGTGGATGCTTATGTTGATGCGCAGTTGTTCGACTTCGACATCTCGCCCGATCTCTCGATGCACGTAGAGCCTGCTATGACGCAGCCTACCAGCTTTAGCTCCCGAACGTATGGAGTAAATTGTAGTCTTAAATTTTAATGTTTGTCCTCACAGAGAGGGGCGTTGTGTTATGAATAAGTCTTGGATTGTCTTGCTTTGCTTGTGTTTATGCTCTGTTGTTTCTGCTCAATCGGAAGAGGGGGAGGTATCCCTCGTAGACGAGGTAGGCCTGATGCCTGAAAGTCTGGATGCGGATGTAGACAGTTTGCTGCACACGTGGCACGTGCAATACTTTTCGAAGGTGGATGACTATTGTCACGACGACCCTGAGAATGTCTACTTCCCCGACTCAGTCTATGTGGATCGACTGGCGCGGCTTCCCCGTGTCATTCCGATGCCTTACAACAAGGTGGTACGGGATTGCATCGACCTCTACGCCGCCCGCAAGCGTGATTTGGTGCGTTATATACTGGGGATGGCTGACTTCTACTTTCCAATCATCGAACAGGTGCTGGATAAGCACGGCTTACCTATCGAACTGAAATATCTGGCTGTGGTGGAGAGTGCGCTCAACCCTGCCGCCCTTTCGCGGGTGGGAGCGTCCGGCCTATGGCAGTTTATGCTGCCGACGGGCAAAAGCTGCGGGCTGGAGATAAATAGCCTAGTGGATGAACGTCGCGACCCGGCAAAGGCAACCGAGGCGGCCTGTAAATATTTTAAAGACATGTATGCCATCTATGGAGACTGGAATCTGGTGCTGGCCTCTTATAACTGTGGTCCGGGAAATGTGAACAAAGCCATCCGCCGCTCCGGAGGGAAGAAGGACTTCTGGGATATATTTCCCTATCTGCCGAAAGAGACCCGTTCGTACGTGCCCCTCTTTATTGCTGCAAACTACATAATGAACTATAACTGCGACCATAACATCTGCCCGATGAAGACCAGCCTCCCGCTGGCCACGGACACGGTGATGGTTACGACAGCACTCCACCTGCAACAGGTGGCAGACGTGCTCCATTTGGACATAGTGGAACTTCGCGCGCTAAATCCTCAATATCGGCGTGACATCATACCCGGCAACACAGAGCCCTCCGTACTGAAGCTGCCGGCCGCCCAAACCTATGCCTTTATTGACAAGGAGGATACTGTCTATACTCACCGTGCGGAGGAGTTGCTAAGCAATTGCATCGCGATGGACGCTTTGACTTATTCTGCAACTTCAGCTTCCGCTCCTACACGGAAAGCGCAAACGGTCACCCGTGAAAAGATAACCCATGTTGTTGCTTCGGGCGAGAACCTCTACACCATTGCCAATCGCTATGGCGTAACGGCACGCGACATCCGCAAATGGAATCGTATTAGTTCGAATAAGGTGGCGCGCGGTAAGCGGTTGAAGCTGTATGTGGACAATGGCGGCGTTCGTTTTGCCGACGTAACGGAATCGAAGCAGCCCGCAAAAGCAAGCCAAACCACTAAAATTGCAAAAAAACTGAAAACAGAAGTCCAGACGGACGGAAAGGCGTTGTCGTATCGTGTGAAGGCGGGCGATTCGCTCTATACCATCTCTCGCAAATATCCCGGAGTTACGACTTCTGTACTCCAAAAAGCTAATAATTTGCCGGACGCAAAGATCCGTCCGGGGCAGGTACTAAAGATTCCTGTCGTTTAAGTGCGCTATTTTTGTCGCTTCCTTCTTGCTTTCTTCTGAATATTTGTATATTTGTGGCTAAAGATAAAAAACAGGGAGGGCAGCATCATGAGTGACGATATACTAAACACATCCACAGCGGAGTTGTCCGCTGACGAAAAGATGATTCAGGACGGCTTTAATGACCTCCTGACCGATTATCTAAATTCGAACCATCGCCGTAAGGTGGAACGTATTACGAAGGCGTTTGTCTTTGCCAATCAGGCGCATGCGGGCGTGAAGCGCCGTTCGGGTGAGCCATATATTATGCACCCGCTGGCTGTGGCGCGTATTGTTTGTCGCGAGATAGGGTTGGGCTCTACTTCCATTTGCTCCGCTCTGCTACACGATGTGGTGGAGGACACGGATTATACCGTAGACGATATACGAGACATGTTTGGCGACAAGATTGCTCAGATTGTGGATGGACTGACGAAGATATCCGGTGGTATCTTTGGGGAGCAGGCCTCGGCACAGGCTGAGAACTTTCGCAAGCTCCTCCTGACGATGAGTGACGACATACGGGTTATCCTGATCAAGATAGCAGACCGCCTGCACAATATGCGTACATTGGGCTCCATGCTTCCCGCCAAGCAGTACAAGATTGCTGGCGAAACCTTGTACCTCTATGCCCCACTAGCACACCGTTTGGGACTTTTCAGCATCAAGACGGAACTGGAAGACTTGAGTTTCCGATACGAGCATCCGCAGGAATACACCTTTATCAATAATAAACTGAAAGCCAGCGAAGCGGAACGAAACGTGATGTTCGACCATTTTGCAGCCCCGATCAATCCGAAGTTGCAGACAATGGGACTCAAGTACGAGATGCGTGCCCGTGTTAAGTCGGTTTATTCTATCTGGAACAAGATGGAGGCGAAGGGGATTACCTTTGACGACATCTACGATATATTTGCCGTCCGCATCATTTTTGACCCGAAGGTGGGGGTGGATGAGAAGAATCAGTGTTGGGATATTTACTCTGCGATTACAGACATCTATCGCATTCGTCCGGATCGTATCCGCGACTGGGTGAGTCGCCCCAAAGCAAACGGTTACCAAGCACTTCATTTGACTGTGATGGGTCCTGACGGTCAGTGGATAGAAATCCAAATACGTAGTAAACGGATGAACGAGATAGCCGAAAAAGGCTTTGCCGCTCATTGGAAATACAAAGAACATAATATTGAAGAGGATACTGAGCTGGATAAATGGCTCCATACAATTACCGAGATATTGGAAAGTCCTGACCCGAATGCGCTGGACTTTCTGGATACCATCAAACTGAACCTCTTTACCTCTGAGATATTCGTCTTTACACCGAAAGGAGACATAAAGACCCTGCCGCAGGGTGCCACGGCACTCGACTTTGCCTATGCCCTGCATACGAACATAGGCAATAAATGCATTGGTGCTAAGGTGAACCATCGACTGGTTCCTCTGAGTCATCCACTTACCAGTGGAGATCAAGTGGAGATACTGACCTCTCGCTCGCAAGAGCCGCAAGCGGAGTGGCTCAACTTCGTAACGACAGCCAAAGCACGTGCCAAGGTGGACGCTGTGTTGAAACGGGTGCGCAAGGATGCCGTCAAAGCCGGCGAGACGAAAGTATTTGCCGCCATGAAGCATGCTGATGAGGAGCTGTCTACGGCTCATCTGGACAAATTGTCGCTTTATTTAGGCTTTGCTACGCGCGATGAGTTTTATTATGCCATCGAAAAAGGAGATGTGACATTACCTGATAATCTGAAGAAGATCCTCCGTGAAAAGACGGATAACGCCCTCTTTAAGTACGTAAAGCAGGCTTTGGGTGTTGGCGTCACGAATAAGGAGTCGAAGATAACGGATGAGGAGATCGAAACCATCAAGCCCAAGCCAAAACCCAAGTTTGACAAGACAAAGCCTTACATCCTGCGCGAAGAGTCCTTCGAACGTAATTATGTGATTGCTGATTGCTGTAAACCTATTCCCGGAGACGATGCCTTCGGATTTATCAACGACGATGGTACGGTGGTGGTACACAAACGTTCCTGTTCGATAGCTATGCGTCTGAAGAGTAGCTTTGGTGAGCGTATCCTCTCTACCGAATGGAGCAGCCATAAGAACTCAGCTTTCGAAGCTACGCTTGAGGTGAAAGGCCTCGATTCAATCGGTGTGCTAACTTCGATTACCCGGACAATATCCGAAGGATATAACGTAAACATCCAGCGCCTGCTGATCGAAGCAAAGGACGGGGTGTTTGAAGGGAAGATAAAGATGTGGGTACACGATGTAGAAGATATTCAAAAGATGTGCGTCGCTCTCTCGAAGATAGAAAATGTGAAGTCGGTTGGCCGTGTGGCCGGATAAGAACGAATAAGGGGCTGAATGTATAGCATTCAGCCCCTTATTCGTTTACTTAATTGAGTCGTTAGAATGGAAGGTCGTCAATTGGATTGGCAGGAGCAAAGTCTGGTGCTGCTGTGGCCATAGGCGCTGCTGCCGGTGTATAGTTGCCTGGTGTAGCGTTTGCTGCGGGCGCTGCTTGCTGGGTCATTGCGCGGTCTACCTTCCAAGCGTTGATGTTTGTAAACCAACGTCCCTGATATTCCCGACTATCTATGTCGATAGAAACGATTAGTTCTTCTCCTTCCTGAATGGCGGCCTGATCAATACGATCTGCACCAAAGATACCGAAACAGATCTTTTTGGGGTATTGGTCGTGTGTTTCCAATACGTATTCTTGTTTCTTCCATTCATTTCCAGTCTTGCTTGTACCTCCTTGAACGGGCAGTACAACAATAATTTTCCCCGTAATTTCCATATCTTATAGTTTATAATTTGCGTGCGAAGTTACATCTTTCTGTTGTAACTTGCTAACTGTTTGTTTGCTTTTTTGTGCTCCCGGCGCTACTCTCCGGGTTGAAGGGCTTCGAAGGCATCGCGCATGGAGATTAGTTCTTCTTTTATCTGCTTTAGTTGATTGACAATCTCTTCCCGCTGGAAGGTCGTTTCGCGATTCTCCTTCAGTTTTTGCCGGGCACCTGCCAAGGTCATTCCCCGCTCCTTTACGAGGTGGAAAATGAGGCGGACGGAGTCAATATCTTCTTGTTTGTAGAAGCGCGTACCCTTGGCTGTCTTTCGGGGGTGGATGATGTCGAACTCCTTTTCCCAGAAGCGCAGAGTAGAGTCGTTGATGTCGAACATTTCAGCTACTTCGCTGATCGAGAAATAAAGCTTCAGGTCTTTGTCTTTTTTAAGTCCCATACTGTGTCATTGTGTTTAAAGGGAATTTAGTCCATAACCTGACCATGGTTTTCTGCGATCTGTATCATACGGTCATACTCTTCAGGTGTAAGATCCATGTAGTAGTAACGCGAAGGGTTGTCATACTTTCCGCGAACCATTACCTCGTAGTGCAGGTGCGGGCCGGTCGATTTGCCTGTGTTGCCTACTTCGCCGATTACTTCGCCGCGCGTTACTTTCTGGCCAACACGCGCTTTGTATTTGCTCATGTGTCCGTATAATGTTTCGTATCCGTGTCCATGGTTTATGATTAAGCAATTACCGTATCCCTGTTTCCAAGCGGCAAAGGTGACAACACCGTCGCCCGTTGCATAAATCTCCGTACCCACCTTGGCGGAAAAGTCCATGCCGGAGTGAAAGCGGGGTGTACGATAGATGGGGTCGATACGCATACCGTAACCGGAAGCTGTCTGACGCAAGTCTTTATTAGCAATTGGCTGGATGGCGGGGATGCATTTGCTGCGCTCCTCTTGGTTCTTGCCTAATGCGATTAATTCCTCCAATGAGTTAGATTGTATATAGAGTTGCTTGCGCAATATGTCCATCTTTTGGCTGGTGGAGACGACTAGCTCAGGATTGGAGAGGGTCATCAGGTGCTCATACCGATTACTTCCCCCGAAGCCGGACTTACGTACGGATTCCGGAATGGATTCGGCCTGAAAGATGGCGCGATAGAGGTTTTCGTCGCGCTGCTGAATGTCGTCCAGCACCTTTAAAGCCCCAGTTAAGCGAAGCGAAAGCACTTCGTATTGCGTTTGCATCAGTTTGTTTTCCTTACGGAGCAAAGACTCCATTGGCGAATCGAGCGTATGGCTCAGAAGAAAGAATATACCGAACCCGATGACGATACCTATGCTCAGATGGCGCATAACCATGAAGAACCGATCTTTTGCCGAAGGGTACACACGCTCGTAATTGAGGGTGTTCGGATTGTATAAATAGTACGTTTTACGCGAATTAAATAGCTTCATTGAATAATTTATTGCTAATATGACTACAAAAATAATAAATTGCTGTACTTTTGCAAATTGTTTTTCAGAATATTAACGAGAACTAGATAGAGATTATGTTGACAGCAAAAGAAATCCGTGAGTCGTTTAAAGCATTCTTCGCTTCTAAACAGCACCAAATTGTGCCTTCAGCTCCAATGGTAGTGAAGGGAGACCCTACATTAATGTTTACCAATGCAGGGATGAATCAGTTTAAAGATATTATTTTGGGTAATGTACCCATCAAACATTCTCGCGTCGCGGACTCACAGAAATGCCTTCGTGTGAGCGGAAAACATAACGACTTGGAAGAGGTAGGCCATGACACCTATCACCACACCATGTTCGAGATGCTTGGCAACTGGTCGTTTGGCGACTATTTCAAGAAGGAAGCTATCGACTGGGCTTGGGAATATCTGGTAGAAGTCCTCAAACTGGAACCGAAACGCCTTTACGCCACTGTTTTCGAAGGATACGCACCCGAGGGGCTGGAGCGCGATAATGAGGCCGCTGGCTATTGGGAACAATACCTGCCGAAGGATCACATCATCAACGGCAACAAACATGACAACTTCTGGGAAATGGGAGACACCGGTCCATGTGGTCCCTGCTCCGAAATACATATTGATCTTCGTCCGGACGCTGAGCGCGCTGCCTCCAGTGGCGCTGAGATGGTGAACAAAGACCATCCGCAGGTGATCGAAATATGGAACCTGGTGTTCATGCAGTTCAACCGCAAAGCAGACGGCTCGTTGGAACCGCTTCCTGCCAAGGTGATTGATACGGGTATGGGTTTCGAACGTCTTTGTATGTCGCTTCAGGGTAAAACCTCCAATTACGACACGGATGTATTCCAACCCCTACTGCAAGCCATTGCCGCACTTGCCGGTGTGAAGTATGGCGAAAATAAGCCACAGGACGTGGCGATGCGCGTCATTGCCGACCATATTCGTACGATTGCTTTTTCTATTACCGATGGTCAGTTGCCTTCCAATGCCAAGGCAGGTTATGTGATCCGCCGTATTTTGCGTCGTGCCGTTCGTTACGGTTATACGTTCCTTGGCCGTCGCGAAGCCTTTATGTACACACTGCTGCCAGTGCTGATCGACACGATGGGCGATGCCTATCCTGAACTGATCGCTCAACAGACGCTGATCGGCAAAGTGGTCAAAGAAGAAGAAGAATCCTTCCTGCGTACCTTGGAAACAGGTATCCGTATGCTGGATAAAAAGATAGAAGATGCCAAAGCCGCCGGACAATACATCATTAGTGGTGGAGATGCCTTTACCCTATACGATACGTTCGGTTTCCCGCTCGACCTGACAGAGCTGATCCTGCGCGAAAACAATATGGAGGTGAACATCGACGAGTTTAACGTAGAGATGCAAAAGCAAAAAGAACGTGCCCGCAACGCTGCCGCCATTGAGACGGGAGACTGGATTACGATTAAAGAGGGCGAATGCAAGTTCGTGGGTTACGACCTGTTCGAATGTGACGCCGAGATACTCCGCTACCGCAAGATTAAGCAAAAGAACAAAGAACTCTTCCAGATCGTGCTCGACCAGACTCCTTTCTATGCCGAAATGGGTGGACAGGTGGGCGACACCGGCTGGCTGATATCGGACGATGAAAAGGTGGACGTGATCGACACCAAACGCGAAAATAATCTGCCGGTTCATTTTGTTTCCCGCCTGCCAAAGAACTTGACGACAACCTTTACAGCAAAGATTAATGGTGACAAGCGCATTCAAAGCGAATGTAACCACTCGGTGACGCACCTGCTGCACGAAGCCTTGCGCGAAGTACTGGGCAACCATGTGGAACAGAAAGGCTCTTACGTCTCGCCAGACACGCTTCGTTTCGACTTCTCCCACTTCCAGAAAGTGACGGACGAGGAGATTCGCGAAGTCGAAATTAAGGTGAATTGTAAGATTCGTGCCAACCATCCCATAGAAGAACGTCGTAACATGCCAATTGCACAGGCCAAAGAGCTAGGCGCTATGGCTTTGTTTGGCGAGAAGTATGGCGATGAAGTACGTGTTGTAAAGTATGGCAGTTCTATAGAATTATGCGGTGGTACACACATTCCGTCAACGGGTATGATTGGCTCCATGCGTATCGTAGGCGAAAGTTCCATTGCCGCCGGTGTACGACGTATTGAAGCCGTAACGGCCGAAGGTGCTGAGGAATTTGTCTTTGCCCAACAAGATATGATTCGTGAACTGCGCAGCATGTTCAACAATATTCCCAATATCTCGCAAGCTATCCGCAAGTCGGTAGAGGAGAATGCAGAGATGAAAAAGCACTTGGAAGACTATATTCGCGAAAAGGCCATCCGTCTGAAGAAGGAAATATTGGCAAAAGCAAAAGAGCATGATGGCGTGAAGCAGCTCACCTTCATTGGTGAAGCCAGCATGGATGCTATGAAAGACGTTGCTTTCCAACTGAAAAGTGATCTGAACGAAAGCTTCTTCTTCGTAGCCGGTATTCTGGACGAAGGAAAAGCTAACGTGATGGTTATGATGAGCGCCGATCTGGTGGCAGGTGGTCTGCATGCAGGTAAACTGGTAAAAGACGCCGCCCGTCACATTGAAGGCGGTGGTGGCGGTCAGCCTCATTTCGCAACAGCCGGAGGTAAAAACATCAATGGGCTGATGGAAGCTATAGACTCTATCAAAGAGGCAGCCGGAATGAAGTAAATTCGCTAAATAACATCAAAAGAAAAGGGATCAACCGACACTGGCTGATCCCTTTTTTTGATACTATATGTGCTATTTCCCGGCTGGATGAGAGAGCTCTTGCAGAATGTCATCTACTGATTTTCCTTCTTGCGCAAGTATTTGAGCCATTTTGTTCATTAGCGCTTTTTGCTGTTCAATTAGCTGGTCTTTCTGCTCGATCATTTGCTTGCTTTGTTCGATCACCTGCTCCTTCTGTTCGATCACTTGAGCCTTCTGCTCAATCATCTGGTCCTTCTGTTCGATCACCTGCTCCTTCTGTTCTATCACCTGCTTTTTCTGTTCGATCATCTGCTCCTTCTGTTCGATCACTTGAGCCTTCTGCTCAATCATCTGGTTCTTTTGCATAATGACGGTATCACGGGCTTCTATTTCGGAGAGGATTTGATCTTCGATGTCCATTTCTTGACGAACTTCAGGGGTTGAACAAGCGGAGAGGAGGCGGATGACGATACGCATTTCTTCGGGTGGAAACTGTGTCTCGTCTATTTTCAGCAGATGGTCGTCGTCTTTGAGGCGGTATTCCTGGTCGAAAACATTCAACAAACGTTCCAGACGTGTGCGGGTGCGCCCTTGCAAGTGGGGAATCTGCACAATGACGCTATCATGCGTCAAGCTTTCAATAAAGGGATCTTTTCGGTCGATTACGCGGTCGTCATAATCCAGATACTGACGGCGAACGTAGACAACGGGCTCTTTCAAGTCGCCCAGCAGATGTCCGAGTATATAAATGGAAATGATAGGTAGTCCATACGTAGACTCATCGTCCGAGCGCATGTTTCGCGGACTCAGATACTGAGAGCCCAAGTATTGCCGAAAGCGGAGGGTCTCTGTGGCGAGCCATGTCTTCTGCAGCTCGATAAGCACAAGATGTTCGCTACCGTCATCGTCGCGTATTTTTGCTGCAAAGTCCATACGAAACAGAGAGATACGATTTTTGTTCATCTTCGTAAACTCTTGTTGGCGCATCTCCAGTTCTATTATTTCCTTCTTTAGTAAGGCGGAGAGCAAAAGACGTGCCACTTTATCGTCTTCCATCATAAATTTAAAGACGGCGTCATAAATAGGATTGGCTATTACTGTCATACGATACAAATATTAAAAGTGTAGCCAAAGTTACAATTCTTTTTTAGAATTACCAATAGTGCAATCTTATTATTGTTTATCCTTTCGTTTTGCTATTTACGAGACATGGATTACCTTTGTAGCAAAAGGAATAAAATAAAGAATAACGATGACAAATCAACAAGTGGTTATCTGCAACGACCTGAGAGCGGAGTTGCACGATTTTCTATCTACATTAAAATACGACAAACTGTTTGTCCTCACGGATGTGAATACGTTGGCACAGTGTTATCCGCTGATCCGGACGATGCCTGAATTAGCTAACGCTTCTGTTATCACCGTAGGAGCTGGTGATGGGCATAAAAATGTGGAGGTGCTGGCTTCTGTCTGGTCGCGTCTTTCGAATGATGGGGCTTCGCGCAATTCGTTGCTGATCAATGTGGGAGGTGGTATGATTACGGATATGGGCGGCTTTGCCGGTGCTACCTTCAAGAGGGGTATTCAGACGATTAATATACCCACTACGCTGATGGCTTCTGTGGATGCTGCGGTAGGGGGGAAGACTGGCATCAACTTCAATGGCTTGAAAAATGAGATCGGCGCGTTTTATCCACCTCTTTGTGTCTTTATAGACGGCTCTTTCCTCCGTACACTCGATCGTGACAACCTGCTTTCCGGCTATGCCGAGATGATCAAGCATGCGCTGATTAGCTCGATAGATACCTATGCTTCCGTGATGTTGTTCGATTTGGATCTGGTCGTAGATTATGATTATCTGAATAAATTGGTGGCTCAGTCTGTTGCCGTCAAAGAGCGAATAGTGGCGGAGGATCCGAAGGAACAGGGCGTTCGCAAGGCGCTTAACTTTGGCCATACCATCGGTCATGCGTATGAAAGTCTTTCTTTCGTGCGGGAGAATCCTTTGCTACACGGTCATGCTGTGGCGGCTGGTATTGTCAGTGAACTCTATCTTTCGCATAAGCTCTGTGGCTTCCCGATGGAGCGGCTTAGCCAGGTGGTGTATTATATTAAAGAGTATTATCCGCCCTTCAGTTTCGGTTGTAATGACTACGAAACTTTATATGAGCTGATGACGCACGATAAGAAGAACGAAGGCGGTATTATCAATTTTACCCTCCTCTCCAAAGTAGGTGAGGTTCAGATTAATCAGTCTGTCAGCAAAGAAATAATACTAGAAGCACTCGATTTTTATCGTGAAAGTTTTGGTATATAACCTAAAACATCTATCTTTGCAGCCGTAATGAAAAAGCGGGGTGTAGCTCAGCCCGGTTTAGAGTACGCGTCTGGGGGGCGTGTGGTCGGAAGTTCGAATCTTCTCACCCCGACATTGCTGAGCAAATGATAAAGAGAGACTTACAAGAAATTGTAGGTCTCTTTTTTATATCTGTACATCTGATAATATGGATGATTTTCGGGTCAGTCACCGGTGCCCAAGCAAAAGCGTTCACTTCAGAGTCAGAGCTTGTTCGTAAAATGGTCGAGATGGGATGGACATGGGGTGGATCATGGAATAATCCAAAAGACTACATGCATTTCGAGAAGCTAAGATTGACTAAAAAAACAAAGGCTATGAATTATTCAGGTTAGAGCAGGAAGAAAACGTAGTCGCACAGCATAGAACAAAACAGTATAATACAGTCAAATAAATGGCGTTTGTTATGCGTCGTTTTAAGTATCGTTGAGTCTCTAAAAGCACTCATGCTTTCCTGGAGTGACCTTAAAATAGAAATAT
>JAVVRI010000080.1:4575-14171 GCA_036654795.1 Tannerellaceae bacterium | reverse complement strand
GGCAGTGATAAATACCATCTTGGTACCATCGCTCAGCATTCGGCGGATGTCTTCCATACTTTCTTCGGCTGCCATCATGGCGCGCTCAGGTTTGTTTCCGGCGCCCAATCCTTGTGTGATTTCGCGTCCCAATGAGAGCTTGACCGGTACATCGGAGCGGTTGAGTGCTTGATTGTCCGTGTTGCATAATACGAATGTAACATCGTGGATGCCCGCCTTATACATGTGGGTCACTGCGTTGCCACCACCGCCTCCTACACCGATTACTTTGATTATTTTCGGAGTATCCGTAGGATAATTGAAATTTAATATAGTCTCGTCCATTGTCTTCCGGTTTTATTACATTCGCTGATTACTTTTGTACATCGTCATCGTCATTAAACAGATCTTTGGTCATGTTGTCAAGGTTTTTTGTAAACCGACTGAACAGGCCCGGACCTTTTTTCTTTTCCGGTTTCTTTTTAGGAGGTTCCGGCGTTGGTTTGGGCTCATTGTGTGCCAGCTCTGGTTCCGGTTTGGGTTCCGGTCTGGGTGGAATATAAATTGCACAATTTTGGTTGCCTTGCATGAGTAGGCCAACGGCTACAGCATATTCAGGGTTTCCTGCTATCATTTCACCACTTTCCACGACTCCTTTACGTACGGCTGCGTAGCGTACTTCCATTTTGAGGCGGTCTTTGATGACATCGGATAGGTTCTTTAGTGCGGCTGCCCCTCCGGTAATTACAATACCTGCCCCGAGGCTGTTCATTACTCCAATGTTTTCCAGTCGGGCGTATACATTTTCTAAAATTTCTTTTATGCGTGATTCGACAACGTTGTTGAGGTCTGCCAGCTTTATTTCGCGTAAACCCATGCCATCGGCCGAGCTAACTTGTATGCTTTGCTCGCTGTCTTTATCCATGATTGCACTACCATAAGCTAGCTTTACGCGTTCAGCTTCTGCTTCCACAAGGTGCAGACTTGTTATATCTTTTGTAATCAGATTGCCTCCAAACGGGATGACGCATAGGTGTACCAGCTGTCCGCCTTTATAGACAGTCAACGTTGTTACACCGGCTCCGAAGCCGATCAGGGCGCAACCCAAATCCTTCTCGTCTTCACTGAGCACAGCATCGGCTAGGGCTAATGGGGAGACGATAATATCTGCAATATCAATTCTTGCGCGTTCAGAGATGCTGTTGATTACATATCGTTTCAGTGAGGGGCGACCTACCACCAGTTTATAGCGAGCCTCAATCCTACCGCAAGGAATACCCACAGGGTTGGCTTCGTGCTTGTCGTCTAGGTAATAGACCGGTGAAACAGCCGACAATACGTCCAGCATATCCGGACGATAGTTACAGCAGTCTTTGTATAGTGATTGAATGATTTCTTCTGTTACGACTCCGTCTGTTCCCAGTACTTTTGGCACAGTGTGATCGATGGTGCGAAGTGACTGCCCGCCAATTCCCACGTAGACTTTTCCTATTTTGGAGCCGCTTAACTTGTTTTCCAGTTTCAGAAGAAGACGTTTTATCTTGCTTGCCGTTTCCTCTACATTATATACACATCCTCTTCGTATACAAGTTGCAGAGTTTTCAACTTCGTACGCTATGATTGAAAGGGCACCCGTGGGGCTCTTTATCCCGACCATACCCACCATACGGGATGTTCCCAAGTCGATGGCTGCTATAAAGTTTGTGTATGCCATAATTTTTATTTTTTAGTACAAACAATCTGATTCTTATATTTTAAATTAATCATCCCATACTTTTCCCATCCGACTTTAGGAATTGCCTGATCGTAAAAAAGTTGCAGATTAGCAAGCTTTTCTTCGAAATTGTCGAATGTACCTAATACGATGCGGTGATCACCCACACGGGGAATGAGTTCTATTTCTCCATCAGGATATACATATATTTGCTCTATCTGATTATTCCAAAATTCATTCTCTTGCAAAAATAGTGCAAATTTGTATAACTCGTTCATCGCAAACTCTTTTTCTACATAACCACTGACAATTGGCAGCTGCATTACGTATCGTGGGCTGATTGGCATTGTACTTCCGAGGTTGTCTACATAAAAGTTTCCACGTACGCTAATTACACGAAGAATCGGTATTTTCTGTTCTACTTCTAATTTAATGATGCCGGAAGGTGTTTTATAAGCCTCCACGCGGGCTATCATTTCGTTTTTGAGTAATTCAGCTTCTATTCGATCGGTATTGATGGAATTCATAGACTTTTTTATCGGGCTGAGTCCTTCCTTTCGAAGGAGCTCCACGAGATCATGTTCAGTCACAAAATGTTTGTCCAAGCTGTCGCGTACGACAACTTCCAGATCATGGCATACATAGTTTTCACGCATCTCCCGGAAGAAGAGTGTGACAAACACTATGTAGCAAAACAACAATGTTGCAACAATTATGGAGACAATCCGGATCACTTTTTATCAAGTATTTGTTTTACGGGTTCTACCAATCTGTCAATGTTTCCAGCGCCCAGCATGAGCACCACTTCGAAGTCGCGGCTTTTTACAACCTCTAGCAGCTCATCTTTACGGCAGAGCGTTTTGGAGGGTAGTGTTACCTTGTCGAATATGATTTGAGAGGTTACGCCTGTAATTGGTTCTTCACGCGCGGGATAGATATCCAGAAGAATCAACTCGTCCAACAGCGAAAGACTTGCGGCAAAGTCGTCTGCAAAGTCGCGTGTGCGTGTGTATAAATGAGGCTGAAAGATTCCTGTCACTTTGCGTCCTGCATATAGTTCTTTCACGGAAAGGATACTGGCAGCTAGTTCGGCTGGGTGATGGGCGTAATCGTCTATCAACACGATGTTCTCTTTTTTTAAGTGGAAGTCGAACCTACGACGTGGGCCGGCAAAGGTTGCCATTCCTTGTCTCATTTCTTCAGCAGTAACTCCGTTTAGCCACGCTAAAGCCATAGCGGCCACTCCGTTTTCTACATTAACTTTTACGGGTACACCCAGCTTTATGTCTTTTATGCGGACATCAGGAGCAACGAAATCGAAAAGAATTTCGCCTCCGCCTATGCGTAGGTTTTCTGCGTGAAAGTCTCCTCCTTCGGTACCTGAATAAGTATATAACTTTACACCAAGTTTCAGGTGGGGCGTAATGTTGATTCCTTTTTTCATAATCAAGCATCCGTCCGTACGTATCAAAGAGGTGAAATATTCGAAACTTTCTTGGTAAGCTTTTGCTGTGCCGTATATATCTAGATGATCCGGATCGGCAGCAGTAATCACGGCCATATAGGGCGTGAGGCAATGAAATGAGCGGTCGAATTCGTCTGCCTCTATTACTGTGAGGTCGCTTGTTTCGGAAAGCATTAGGTTGCTTTCATAATTCTTCAGAATCCCTCCTAGAAAGGCATTGCAATCTACATGGGATTGTTTGAGTAAATGTGCCAGCATGGAGGACGTTGTGGTTTTGCCATGTGTACCCGCTATGCAAAGGCCGCGCGAACATTCCGTAATATCGCCTAATACACGAGCTCTTTTCATTACGGAAAAGCCATTTGAGCGAAAGTAAGTCAGCTCGGTATGCGATTCGGGTATAGCCGGAGTATAGACCACTAAGGTCGTTTCCGGATGCCGACAGACCTCCGGTATTAAGGCGATATTATCTTCATAATGGATGGTAGCGCCTTCTTTGTTTAACTGTTCCGTTAAGTCTGATAGCGTTTTGTCGTATCCGGATACCTGTTTCCCTTTGGAGAGGAAGTAGCGGATAAGAGCACTCATTCCGATACCTCCGGCTCCAACAAAATAGACTGCCGTACAATTCATTCTGTTCATCTTATCTTTGTGTTTCTATAATCTTTACTATTTCATCGACAATTCGTTCGGCACTATGTTGTTGGGCCATGGTCTCTATGTTATGGCTTAACGTGCGTAAACGATCATCGTCTTCTATCACTTTTAATGCTGTATCAACTAGTAGTTTCGTTGCATCCGTGTCCCGCACGAGTATGGCAGCATCTTTAGCTGTCAGAGCCAGTGCGTTTTTTGTCTGATGGTCTTCTGCTACATTCGGCGAAGGTACTAAAATTACTGGTTTCTTCAATAAGCAAAGCTCAGAAATAGAACTTGCACCGGCACGAGAGATAATCAGGTCTGCGGCCGAATAGGCATAATCCATGCGTGTGATGAAATCTGAGCACCAGATGGGCATTCTTCTGTATGCTTTCAAATGTTTCACAGCTTCGTCTTGATAATAGCGTCCGGTCTGCCAGATGACCTGTACGCCGGAGGCAAAGAGTTTGTCCAGATCCCCTTGCACGCTTTGATTGATGGTGCGTGCTCCCAAGCTACCTCCTACGATGAGGAGTGTCTTTTTGTCCGGAGACAAGCCAAAGAATTTGAGAGCCTCGTTTTTTTTGTTGAGTGCTTCTTCCAAGTCCTGTCGTACAGGGTTTCCTGTAATTACGATTTTTTTAGCTGGGAAGAACTTTTCCATACCTTCGTATGCTACACATATTTTGCTTGCTTTTCGCGCCAGTAATTTATTGGTTACGCCGGCGTATGAATTTTGTTCTTGAATCAATGCTGGAATGCCTTGCGAGGCTGCCATCCAGAGTGTCGGACCACTGGCATAGCCACCTACGCCTACTGCGATGTCGGGGTTAAAGTCTCGAATGGTCTTTTTAGCTAGTCTCAAACTCTTAAATAAGCGACAAATTACTTGGACGTTATTCATTAGATGTGCCCGGTCGAAACCACTTACAGGCAAGCCGACTATCTGATAACCAGCAGCCGGCACCTTTTCCATTTCCATTCGGTCTTCTGCCCCAACAAATAGGATTTCTGCATTCGGAAATCGTTTGCGAAAGGTGGAAGCAATCGAAATAGCGGGGAAAATATGTCCGCCAGTACCACCGCCACTTATTATAATTCGGTATTGTTTCATATTTTTGTTTCTGTTATAGTTTTAACCGCATCCAAGGGGTTTTCTACCGATGTTTCTGTTTCTGCCAGAAAATCTTCACTTTTTGATTCTATCGGTTCGATGGGTTCACCGTTTTCCGTCAACTCTTCTTCATCCTCATTTCCCATACCGGCGCCAAAACGACTGACACTTAGTATTATGCCAAAGTAAATGCAGGAGATGACCGTAGAAGTGCCTCCACGACTTACTAAAGGTAATGGTTGTCCGGTTACAGGTATTAGATTTACGGCCACAGACATGTTGGCTAATGCTTGCACTACAACAAGCAAACCGCATCCTAAAACTAGAAATTTAGGGAATAGCTTGTCGCACCTTCTTGCAATCATTCCCGCTCGGACAAGTAGCATGATGTAAAGCATCAAGACAAAGATCCCTCCTACGATCCCCATCTCTTCAATTATAATTGCATAGATAAAGTCTGAATAGGCTTGTGGTAGGAAGTCCCTTTGTTGCCCGTGTCCCGGCATCTTGCCCAAAAGTCCGCCACTTACAATGGCAATTTTCGCGTGAGAAACTTGATAGTTATCATCGTTGATTATGTAGGTGTCACCCTCCATTTTGTCATCCTTGTGGGTGAAGTCGGCAACGCGCTCCTTCCACGTCAAGGCACGGGGTATATATTTTAGCAGATTGGTGGGTGTGGCCACCAGCGTTACGATGAATGCAACTAACAGAATAATTAATATTCCAGCCAGTTTGCCTAGTTTCTTCAGTGGTAGTTGACCAATAAACATCATTAGAAAGCAGACGCCAAATAGCATAAAGGCTGTCGAAAAGTTTTCAGGAAGAATTAGCACACAAGTAGCGCCTACTCCAAATAGTATGTATTTGAAAATCTGTGTCTCCGTAAACTTATTACGTTTACTTAGTAAGAAAGCCACGAAGACAATAAGAGACAGCTTGGCAAACTCAGAGGGTTGAAACTGAATGCCGAATATTTCAAGCCAGCGATGTGCATCATTGGCACTAACTCCCACAAAAGGAGTGACAATCAGCATTAAAACTGAAACAGGAAGCAGTAGGATAAAAGCCGGAAACCATTTGCAGGGAATGTTGTGCAATAATAACACGAGTACAAATCCTCCCAGCAGAAAGGAGGCATGTCGGACAATAGGCGCCCAGTGGTTCGCGTTTTTATAGGCTATAGTGCTGGTCGCGCTAAAAACCTCCACAACAGAAATAAGACAGAGAAACATGAATATAATCCATATCACCCGGTCACCTTTGAATAGTTTACTTACCAAATCCATATTTTATGTACGCTTGCTTAGAGGTTTCTTACACAGACTTTAAACTGGTCGCCACGATCTTCGTAGCTTTTGAAAAGGTCGAAGCTGGCACAGCAGGGCGACAATAGTACAGTGTCTCCTTTATGAGCTAATCGATAGGCTATTGCTACCGCCTCTTCCATTGAATCGGCATCTTCAATCTTCTCTATCTTACCGTCAAAGAAAGCATGCAGTTTTGCGTTGTCAACACCTAGAAAGATCAGTGAATGTACTTTTTGTTTTACCAATTCTTCTATTTCTATATAGTCGTTTCCTTTATCGGTACCTCCTAATATGAGCACGACTGGGGTAACCATGCTTTGCAGAGCGTACCAGCAAGAGTTTACGTTTGTTGCCTTCGAATCATTGATGTAATCGACTCCGCGTACACGTGTGACTTTCTCTAAACGATGTGCAACGCCGGTAAAGTCGCTCAGCGATGCTCTGATTTTTTCATTGTGAATATCAACCACTTTGGCTGCTATACCAGATGCCAACGAATTATACAGGTTGTGCGTACCTGTCAACGCTAATAAATCTTGTTCCATTGTGAATGTTCCGTTAGGCGTTTCTATTCTTAATTCTTTATTTTCAACGTATCCTTTTAGTCCCTCGGCATAAACCTTGGCAAAAGGATAACATGTAGCTGCAGGATGACGTAAGGCAACTTCCCGGGCTATGATAGGGTCATCGTTCCAGAAGATGAATGCATCTTCGGTTGTCTGATTTTGAATGATGCGGAACTTTGCGTTCACATAGTTCTGCATTTCGTAGTTGTACCGATTTAAATGATCGGGTGTAATATTTAGCAGGATAGCTATATCTGCTTTGAAATCGTACATGTTGTCTAATTGAAAACTGCTTAATTCAATTACATAAACAGCATGAGGACTTTCAGCGACTTGTAATGCCAAGCTGTTCCCTACGTTTCCGGCCAAACCAACATCGATTCCTGCTTTTTCCAGAATATGGTAAATCAACATTGTAGTTGTTGTTTTACCGTTGCTTCCGGTAATACAAATCATCCGGGCATTCGTATAGCGTCCAGCTAGTTCTATTTCCGAAAGGATGGGAGTACCTAAAGCCTTCAGTTTTATTATGATCGGCGCATTGTCTGGTATGCCGGGACTTTTTACGATTTCGTCGGCATTCAAGATGTCAACTTCGGTATGTTGTCCCTCTTCCCAACGGATGCCGTGGGCATCCAGCAATTCCTTATACTTAGGCTTAATGGTTGAAAAGTCGGACACAAATACTTCATATCCTTTTGCCTTCGCTAGCACGGCAGCACCTGCACCGCTCTCGCCTGCCCCTAATATAACTATTCTCTTACTCATTATTATCTCATTTTCAATGTCACAATCGTTATCACTGCCAGAATGATACCAACCAACCAAAAGCGCACCACAATCTTCGATTCCGGTACTACATTATAGGGCTTTTGTATCAATGCCTGTATACCGGCATGTCCGGCTTTTTGAAAGTGATGATGCAAAGGCGTCATCTTAAATATACGTTTACCCTCTCCGTAACGCCGTTTTGTATATTTAAAGTAAGCAACCTGTAGCATCACAGAGATACTTTCAGCCAGAAAAATACCACAAAGAATTGGAATGAGCAACTCTTTGCGTATAATTATGGCAAACACGGCAATAATACCACCTAGTGTCAGACTTCCTGTATCTCCCATAAAGACTTGTGCCGGATAGGAATTATACCATAGGAATCCAACTGTGGCTCCTATGAAGGCAGCTGCAAAGACCACCAACTCCTCTGCACCGGGAATAAACATGATATTTAGGAATGAGGCAAACTCGAAGTGGGACGACATATAGGCTAAGATCCCAAGTGCCACCCCAATTACCGCTGAACTTCCAGCTGCCAGCCCATCTAGTCCATCCGTCAGATTAGCCCCGTTTGAAACGGCTGTTACTACAAAAATCACCATGATAACAAACACTAACCAAGCAGCTTCTTCCTTATAATCGCCTGCCCAAGTGACTAATTGCGCGTAGTCGAAGTTGTTATTTTTCATAAAGGGTATTGTCGTCTTGGTGGATTTTGTCTCCACCGTATGATATTTTACATCTTCAATGACGTTGTCATGGCGCACCTCCATATTCTCTTTGATTACAACGTTCGGACTAAGAAAGAGTATTAGGCCTACAATCAGTCCTAGACCTACTTGAGCAATAATCTTGAATCGACCGTGAAGTCCTTCTTTATCTTTCTTAAATACTTTGATGTAATCGTCCGAAAAGCCAAGAGCTCCCAGCCAAAGAGTTGTTATGATCATAATAACCAGATAGATATTGTTTAATTTGGCGCAGAGAATGGTTGGCACCAGAATGGCAATGATAATAATAATTCCACCCATTGTCGGAGTACCTTTTTTACTCATTTGTCCTTCCAATCCCAAGTTGCGTACTGTTTCTCCAATTTGCAGTTGCTGCAATTTGTCGATGATTCGGCGACCTATGGCTGTGGAGATGAATAGTGAAAGTATCAACGCCAAACTAGAACGAAAGGAGACATATTTAAATATACCTGCTCCCGGAAAGTCTAACTGATCCAAATAATTAAACAGATAATATAGCATAATGTTTTACTGTTGTTGTGTTTTGAAAATAGCCCTTAGTTTTTCTCTGTCATCGAAAGGATGTTTTATGCCCTTTACGTCCTGATAGTCTTCGTGTCCTTTTCCGGCGATGAGTATTACGTCTCCCTTTTTAGCCAGCAGCGTGGCTGTTTTAATTGCCTGTTCTCGGTCAGTAATGCAGAGTGTACGTTCCATGTCGCTGGCGTTGAGGCCGGCAACCATATCTTTGATGATTTCCTCCGGTTCTTCCATTCGGGGGTTATCGGAGGTTAGAATCACTTGGTCGCTCCCTTTTGTTGCCTCTTTGGCCATGAGCGGCCGCTTGCCTTTGTCGCGGTTGCCGCCGGCACCCACTATGGTGATGATGCGGCCACTGCCGTCCATTACTTCCTGGATGCTTGTTAGTACGTTGGTCAGTGCGTCTGGTGTATGGGCGTAGTCAACAATGGCAGTATACCCTAGGGGTGAAGGAATGGTTTCGAAACGTCCAGATACCGAGTGTAATGCACTGAGGGCAATGAGCACTTCTTCCGGTTCTTTACCTAATGCTATAGCTGCTCCGTAGACAGCAAGCAGGTTGTATGCATTAAAACGTCCTACGAAGCGAACTATCACTTCGCGGCCATTTATCAATAGTTCGGTTCCTTCAAAGTGCGATTCCAGAATCTTTCCTTTAAAATCTGCCAGTGTACGGAGGGAATAAGTGAGCTTTTGGGCTGATGTGTTTTGAAGCATAACAAGCCCTGCTTTGTCGTCAGCATTCGTCAGGGCAAAAGCAT
>JAVVRI010000080.1:0-4565 GCA_036654795.1 Tannerellaceae bacterium | reverse complement strand
AGAACTTCTTCTTTGCTTTTAGATAATTTTCTACCGTTTTATGGTAATCCAGATGGTCGCGCGTCAGATTGGTAAAGATTCCTCCGTTAAAAGATAGACCACTAATTCGTTTCTGATCGATGGCATGCGAGCTCACTTCCATAAAAGCATATTCACATCCAGCCTCTACCATTTGTGCCATGAGGGCATGCAGGGTGATTGGGTCGGGAGTTGTGTGATCGGTTGGAATCGCTTCGTCATCTATATAGTTGCATACGGTAGAGAGCAACCCCACTTTGTGTCCTAAGGCGCGAAACATATCATAGAGTAAGGTAGCAATCGTTGTTTTGCCGTTGGTTCCGGTTACTCCTACTAGAATTAATTTATCTGAAGGATTGCCGTACCATTCTGAAATAAGATTTCCTAACGCAGAGGCGCTATCCTTTACGAGCACAAAAGTAGGGGCTGAATCAGCTGCTTCTGCGGGTATTTCCTCGCATATAATGGCGGCTGCACCTTGACGGATTGCATTGGCAATATAGGCATGTCCATCTACTGCTGTACCTCTTACGGCAACAAACAATGAGCCATCCGCCACCCGGCGTGAGTCGGACTGTACGTTGGCAATCTCTATCCCATCACTTCCTTTCAGTTGTAATATGTCTAGTGTACGAATCAGTTTCTTCAGTTCCATAATCTATCCTTTTCTTCAGTTATTTTTCTTTCTCTATTATTTTAGTATCAGTAAAATAGTTTGTCCTTTCGACAGTCGTGCCCCGGGCTGAATGCTTTGGGATCTTACACGTCCAGCACCGGATAGGACGACTCTAAGACCTGCGTTTTCCAGCAGAAAGACAGCATCTTTTGCCCCCATACCTACCACGCGGGGCACCATCCCTTTGCGTATTGCCACGTCACGGATTTTTAAGTAATCTGCTTCCTGCTCTGTTTGTACCCATTTGGTCTCCAGACTGTCAGTGTTGGTTTGGATACCTAGTTTACTTAGTACTTTTTCCAGCGCGTCCCAACTGCCCCCTTTAGCTGCGGGTGTCTTAACGGCCAGACTGTCTATTGCCATCTCGCGCATATCGAATGACATATTGCTAGCATAAACCTTCTCGGCGATGGCTTTTACGACTCCTCCTGACATGGTCCCTCCGGATGGATAACCAATGCGTGGACGACGAATTACGACAATGGCCGAATATTTAGGTGCATCTGCCGGGAAATATCCACAGAAGGCTACTTGGTGTGATTTTCCACTGGCCGTATAACTGCCACCTACAGCAATTTGTGCCGTGCCTGTTTTGCCGGCAATT
This sequence comes from Tannerellaceae bacterium, assembly GCA_036654795.1. Lineage (GTDB taxonomy): Bacteria > Bacteroidota > Bacteroidia > Bacteroidales > Tannerellaceae > JAVVRI01. The sequence goes on along the minus strand of JAVVRI010000080.1, from coordinate 3,267 downwards.
CGTATGATGTCGGAATGAACGGGTTTTCCGGTTCCCTTCTCTACTACGTCTACTAGCATCTGTTTTATGATGGTCAGTGTTTTCTCAGAACAGATAGACTCTCGAAGGACCTCTGTTGAAAAACTTTCTATCACCTTGTCATTGTGCTTGATAGCTCGTGTGAACATCGGGCGTACCATTTTTCCTCCATTGGCTATGGCATTGAAGAAGGTTAGTGTGTAGATAGGAGGTATCTGCGTCTCGTATCCGAAGGACATCCATGGCAGGGTTGTTTTCGACCAGTAGTTTGTACTATCGTCCGGCCGACGGATCTTTGCGCGTCCGGCACCGGGTATTTCCAGTCGCAACGGAATGTTTAGTCCAATACGATAAAGTCCCTCTACATATTTTGTCGGGTTGTTTGCATACCCCTTTAAGATAATCTTGGCAACCCCGATGTTAGAGGAATACCAGATAGCTTGTTCGGCTGTGATGCGTCCGTACCCTCCCTTGTTGTTGTTATGGTCGGTCATGCGGGCACCCTTATACATGTAAATGCCGTTGCCTACATCGATAGTGTCGCTAGGCGTACAGACGCCATCTTCGATAGCCACCATCATAGAGGCTACTTTAAAAGTCGAACCGGGTTCTATTTCGTCTGCTACGGCATGGTTTTTTGTTTCGCCATATACACCTTCGCGGATACGCCCCAAGTTGGTCATTGATTTTATCTCGCCTGTCGCCACTTCCATAATCACAGCAGTACCTGATTCGGCATCAATTTCTTTTAGCTTATCCATTAAGGACTTTTCGGTAATATCCTGTATGTTAATGTCGATCGTGGTGTATACGTCCATGCCATCTATTGGCTCTACTTCGATAACATCCGTCCAACCTCCACCTACACGGCGTACGGAACTGAGTCCGGCTTGCCCGCGTAACAGAGAGTCATATTGCAGTTCTAACCCGTTTTTTCCTTTCGTTGTTCCGCCGGTTTCAATTTCACCATAGATGTCTCCAATTGTACGGGAGGCTAGGGTGCCAAAAGGCTTCTGACGCTGTACCATCTCGCGAGTGTAGAATCCGTTTTTATATTTGCTCATGCGCAGGAAGGGGTAGTGGCGAATCTCTTTCAGATCTGAATAAGAGACGCGTCCTTCAAATACGGGGTATTGGCGGCTTTTACTTTTCAATCCTCGTAACAAATGAGCTCTGTATCCGGCTGGCGTACGGTTCTTTAGCTTGCGGGAGAGGTAAATAGACAGCGAGTCGAGTCCCTGTGTCTTGGAGTGAAGAAACGTGTCTACCTCGAAACCGTCTGCTTTAAAGTCCATATACGTGTAGTAACGGGGTACACTTGTAGCCATAAGCTTATCATCTGCCGAGTAGATGTTCCCACGACCAGGCAGTACGAGGCGATTGGGTCGTACCTGACTCTCTGCCACTTTTTCCCACTTTTCTTTTTCTACAAAAGCGGTGTTGAAAATGCGCATAAGTATCCCAACTACTACTAGACTCAGTAGTAGCACAACAATAAAGTAATAGAATAATATTCGATTGCTTTTTGGGGTTAAATCATTGGGCTCGTTTACTTCGGACATATTACTTATAGAGTTCATAAGGAGGAGCTTTCGCTCCTTCCAGTTCAATACCTTGTTCTTCGATCAGCATCTCGATCTGCGATTGTCGGCTGTTGCCAGTTAGTTCGGATGAGATGGAGAGCGCTTCGAAACGAACATCACGCAATTGCTGTTGCAGGCGGTCTATCTCCCGTAACTTCTGCATACAGGTATAGCGATTACCTATAAAGAAGAAGGTCAGGATGACCACCAGTACAATCATACGTGTATGTTTGATGATAAAGTCCTCTTTTAGGATTCCACCTCCCAACACATAAAGAAGCGAAAGGCGCTTCTCTTTCTTTCGTTTACACTGTTGCTGTTCCATTTAATTTCTCTGCAATTCTTAATTTTGCACTGCGCGAACGAGGATTCGATGCAATCTCGACCCCATCGGGCACAATTACTTTGTTGTTAATCAAGCGGAAAGGTGTTTGCAGGTTTCCGAAGAAATCCTGTTCACTCTTTCCTTCAAAGTTACCTGCTTTTAAAAAGTTTTTCACAAGACGGTCTTCCAGTGAATGATAGGTGATAACCACCAACCGTCCACCCGGCTTGAGAACGCGCAACGCTTGTTGCAACATTTCTCGCAGGGCACGCATCTCGTCGTTCACCTCAATACGAAGTGCTTGAAAAACTTGTGCCAGAAACTTTTTCTCTTTATCTCGTCCCGTAAAGGGCTTTAATATCTCCATCAAGTCGGCAATCGTTTCGAACCTCTTTACTTCGCGCTGTTGTACCAGCATAGCAGCCAGCTTGCGCGACATCTTCAATTCGCCATACAGATAGAATACGTCAGCAAGTGCTTCAACGCTGTATGTGTTTATTATATCTGCTGCTGTTTGTCCGGCGCGGGTATTCATGCGCATATCCAGCGCCCCGTCGAAGCGAAACGAAAAGCCTCGTTCCTTATCATCAAAATGGTGTGACGACACACCTAAGTCTGCCAGCAGTCCGTCTATTTCGCCTTCTACTCCATGGAAACGCATGAAATTATATAAATAACGAAAGTTGCTGCGTACAAAAATGAAACGGGGATCTGCCGGAACGTTATGTTCTGCATCGGCGTCTTGATCGAAACCATACAACGTTCCGTCCTGCCCCAAGCGACTTAATAACTCGCGGGAATGTCCTCCTCCACCAAAGGTGACGTCAACATATACCCCATTGGGCTGAATATTCAACCCGTTCAGACTTTGTTGAAGCATGACTGGCACATGATAGCTTACTTCTTTTTCTTCCATTTTTATCTCGTCGACTTTCCTTTATTTGGCAAATATTCGGCCATTTTAGCAGAACTCATTGCGCTCTATTAGAGGGTAAAAGTACATATTTCAATGCTTACTTGCCAATAATTAGAATGGAAAAGTGAAAAAAGTTTTCAACAGCCCATTGAAGGAGCATGCCGATTAACGTAAAACCCTTGTAGGTACTATAATCTCTCTCCATGTCTAGTAATTACAATCTAATATCGAAATATTCATTTATATAATTTGCATATCCAAAATATTACACGTACTTTTGCACCCGTAATAGAAAAAGGAGAGATGGCAGAGTGGTCGATTGCGGCGGTCTTGAAAACCGTTGAACCGCGAGGTTCCTGGGGTTCGAATCCCTATCTCTCCGCTGAAAGGTCTGGACAAAACCAGACAAACATCAGACAAAATCC
>JAVVRI010000079.1:3243-14178 GCA_036654795.1 Tannerellaceae bacterium | reverse complement strand
TTAAGAAGCCTTCCAGCACACCAAAGTTGGCCTTGTTGCGAAGAAGCCTCTTTACTGCCCAATCGAATCGAATATAATTGTCCTCATTCATAGCTGCACTTGTTTAATACGTTATCACAAAGATAGAAACTTTCCGCAAAAGGAGCTTCTGCTTAGTGGACTTTTTTCTCTGACTCCTTGACCGAATTGCTTAGAATGGGGTCATAACAATGGTCACGTTAAACTTCAAATCACCAAAAGAGGTATTCTTTGATGCTTTATGGTTTGCACTTGCTATTTGAATTTGTAATAAGAATATATATATAAGTGTAGCTATTTGTCGGATAGAATTAAATGCGTATCTTTGCAGCGCTTTTTTAGACACCCAGCATCGTGTGATGGGAAATTAGGAAGCAAACTAATTTTGAGTAACACAAAAAATTAAAAGAAAATGAAAACGTTTCAATTAGAAGCAACTCCGAGAGAAGTTTTAGGTAAGAAAGCCGTAAAGGCAGTTCGCAAACAGGCTTTAATCCCTGTAGTATTGTATGGTAAAGAGCCGGTAGCTCTGCCTTATGCCGGTAAATTAAATGCTGGTGACAAATTAGTAGATCTAGGCAATGGTAAGGGTTTGATCGTAACAGACCTGAACGTAACGATTGACTCTGTTCGTGGATTAATCTATACTCCCGAAATCTTTATCGTAGAATTAAGCCTGCAAGGCGGTCAGAAGGTAAAGGCAATCATCAAGGACATCCAGTTCCAGCCGGTTACCGATGCTATCATGCACATCGACTTTCAGGAAGTATTCGACAATAAGCCAATTATAATGGAGGTTCCTATCGAATTGGTAGGTCACTCTGAAGGTGTAAAAGCCGGTGGTAAGCTTACCTTGCAGATGAGAAAGCTGAAAATAAAGGCACTTTACAACCTGATCCCTGAGAAACTGCAGATCAACGTGGATACATTAGGTTTAGGTAAGACTATGCCTGTTGGTGCTTTGCACTTCGAAGGTCTGGAAATGATGAACGCGAAGGACGCTGTTATATGCTCTGTTCAGTTGACACGTGCAGCTCGTGGTGCTCAGGCAAAAGCCTAAGTAATCCGACTGATATAACGTTATAATAATGTAAGGGAAGAATGTTCGGATGAATATTCTTCCCTTACTTATATATACTAATTGCAAGAAGAATGAAATATCTGATAGCAGGACTAGGCAACATCGGTTCCGAATATTTGGGAACCCGCCACAATATTGGTTTTCGCACAGTAAACGCTTTGGTTGAAGACTGTGGAGCCACCTTTACCGAAGAACGTTACGGCGCCATCGCACGAATGCGCGTGAAGAATTGCGACATAGTAGTGCTCAAGCCGAACACGTTTATGAACCTTAGCGGTAACGCAATCCGTTACTGGTTGCAAAAAGAGAATATTGAAGTAGAGAACATGTTGGTTGTACTAGACGACTTGGCCCTTCCCTTCGGAACCCTTCGCCTCAAACCGAAAGGTAGCGATGCCGGGCATAACGGACTAAAGAACATCCAACAGATACTGGGTACGCAGGAATATAACCGCCTACGCTTCGGCATAGGAAACGACTATCCAAGGGGTGGACAAATCGATTATGTGCTGGGCAAGTTCCCGTCCGAAGAGATGGCGCTGATGCCTGAAAAGTTAAAGCAAGCCGTAGAAATGATGAAAAGTTTCTGCCTCTCAGGTGTGCAAAACACCATGAATCAGTACAACAACAAATAAAAAATAACCATGGGAGAAGTACGCATAGACAAATGGATGTGGGCAACCCGCATCTTTAAGACCCGCACCATTGCTGCCGAAGCATGCAAAAAGAACCGCATCATGATCAATGGGATAAACGTAAAGCCCTCGCGCATGATTAAAACGGGAGATGTGATACAGGTACGCAAACCGCCTATTACCTATTCCTTCAAGGTGCTGGAAGTTACCGAGAAGCGCATGGGCGCCAAGCTAGTGCCCTCTTATCTGGAAAACGTGACGACGCCCGATCAATATGAAATATTGGAGTTGAACCGCCTCTCAGGCTTTGTCGATCGTGCCCGTGGCCTTGGGCGTCCCACCAAGAAAGACCGCCGCGAGTTGGAGCAATTTGCCGGTCCTGAAGCATTGGACGATTTTGACTTTGACTTCGACTTCGATACGGAAACGGAATAACCTTTTCTTTTCCCCTCTTAGCAGAAACGTAACACAAATGTCAGCACATTGTTTCGCGCTTGTCGTTATCTCGTAACGCAAACGGCGCACCTTTGCATCAGAATAATTGATGAAAAGTTATATGAAAAAAATGTACCGAACATTTAGTTGCTGCTTACTCTTTTTACTTCTCTTCACGATCGCCGTACAGGCGGATAACGCAGGTGCAATCACAGGGATTGTTACGGACAAAAGCCTTCATGAACCCTTGATGGGTGCTACCATACAAGTGTCTGGCGCGCACCTTAACCATGCTACCGGAGCGGTTGCTGATTTGGATGGACACTTCTCCATCGCCGGCCTACAGGCAGGAACCTATCGGGTGAACATACAGTATATCTCCTACAAACCGATTGTGCTCGACGAGGTCAAGGTGGAGAAGGGCAAACAAACCATCCTCAACATCGAGCTAGCCGAAGAAAGTTTGGCGCTCGAAGGCGTAGTTGTTGTGGCACAAGCCAAGCAAAACACCGAGCTAGCCATGCTCAAAGCAACCAAGGGAAGCCTGCTGGTGCAATCCGGCATCTCGCAACAACAGATCACCCGCACACAAGATCGCGACGCATCCGAAGTGATCCGCCGCATACCCGGCATCTCCATCATTGACAATAAGTTTGTTATGGTGCGTGGACTGTCGCAACGTTATAATAATGTATGGATCAATAACAGTGCCGTGCCCAGTTCCGAAGCCGATGCACGCGCCTTCTCCTTCGACATCATACCCAGTTCGCAGATGGACAATATGGTGGTGGTGAAGAGTCCTGCGCCCGAACTGCCCGCCGACTTCTCAGGTGGCTTTATCAAGATCAATACCAAAGATGTGCCCGAAAGGAATGCGTTCAACGTTTCGCTCGGTGGAAGCGTCAACGATCAGACACATTTCCGCCATTTCCTTTACAGTCCGGGAAGCCATACCGACTGGCTTGGCTTCGACGGAGGGTTACGCAAGTTGGAAGGAGCCTATACCTCCCGGCTGGACAATAACGATGCTGCCGCCGTTACCCGCATTACGCAGAGCGGATTCAATAACAACTGGCGCCTCCAGAGCCGGACACCGCTGGCGGATCTTCGCCTCAATGCTGCCTTCAATCAGAAGGTCGATCTCGGAGGTGAACGTCAGTTTGCCCTCCTCTCAGCACTCAACTACACCAATGCCAGCAAAAGCGCGCTCAATATGGAGAACGCACGATTCAGCATCTATGATGTGAAGGGCGACAAGCCGGATTACAGCAACCGCTATACCGACAATATTTACAGCAACGATGTTCGTCTGGGCGGCATGCTCAACCTGACCTATCGGGCGGACAGCCGCAACAAATACGAGCTCAAGAACATCATAAACCAATTGGGGCAGAACCGCTACACCAGCCGAAACGGCTTCCAATACCTCAGCGGTATGTACATTCAGGAGAAGCAGGAATATTACTACGCCAGCCGTACCACCTACAACGGACAATTCACCGGTACGCATAACCGCGACAACAGCAAACTAGACTGGAACGTAGGTTACGCCTACGCCAGCAAAAGTCAGCCCGACCGCCGCATCATCAACCGCGAAGAAAACGGCTATGCCGACGACCCGCACTTCGGACAGATACAGATCGACCAGAACGAGATACAACGCGAGTTCAGCCGCCTTAGCGAGCACATCGCCTCTGCAAGCCTGAATTATCAATGGAACTTCCAAGTAGGCAGTATCCGCCCTACCTTGAAAACCGGTGTGTATGGTGAATATCGTAACCGAAACTTCAACACCCGCTCCTTCTACTATCGCTGGAATGGCGCCAACCTGCCCGATGGCTTCGAATACCTAAACGTCGTAGATCAGATCCTCCTGCCGGAAAACTTCTCCGCCGACCGCCTCTATATCTATGAAGATACCGACAACCGCAACAGTTATAAAGGAAACAACACGCTGCTGGCCGGTTATCTAGGGATAAACATCCCGCTTGAGAAGCTGAACCTCTATGCCGGCGTGCGCTACGAACACAATGAGATGAAGCTAACCAGCTACACCTCCATCAAAGAGTTTCGCACAAAGCAAAACAACTATCCGACGAACGACCTCTTTCCTTCGCTTAACACCAGCTACAAATTTAGCGACGAGCACCAACTACGCATGTCGTATGGCGCATCCGTCAACCGTCCTGAGTTTCGAGAAGTATCCGGCTCCGTCTATTATGACTTCGACCTCTTTAGTGACGTCAAGGGAAATCCGGAGCTGAAGACAGCCTACATACAGAACGTTGATCTTCGCTACGAATATTACCCCACGCCCAACGAACTGCTCTCGGTAGCACTCTTCTACAAACATTTCAAGAACCCGATTGAATGGACATACCTAGATGCAGGAGGAAGCTATACCTATACCTTCGAGAATGCCGAGCAAGCCAACAACTACGGTATTGAGGTTGAGATACGCAAGAACTTGGATTTTATCGGCCTGAAAGACTTTAGCTGGAACTTCAACGGCTCACTGATCAAAAGCAAAGTGAACTTTGCCGACAACAGCCTCGAGACCGACCGCCAGATGCAGGGACAATCTCCTTACCTGATTAATACCGGTTTCTTCTACCAACACGACCGCCTCGGCCTAAATGCCAGTGTGCTCTATAACCGGATCGGCAAACGCATCGTCGGCGTCGGACGTGTGGACACCAGCGAAGGAGCCATCGTAAACAACGACATACCCGACTCCTACGAAATGCCGCGAAACACCATCGACCTCAACGTAAGCAAGAAGTTCGGTACCCATTGGGAACTGAAAGCCAGCGTACGCGACCTGTTGGCAGAACGCCTTACCTTTAAGCAATTCCCCCGCTTTTACGACACAAACAATGTCCTTCAGGAGCGCGAGCAGATCACCAAACAATATAAGCCGGGGAGAAACTTCTTCCTCAGCATTAGTTATAGCCTTTAAAACAACAAAAAGAATGTATTTACTTAAAAGAAGAACAAAATGAAAAAGAGTATTATTACCAATCTTTTCCTCAGCATGGCAGCAGCCGTGTTACTTGCCGGATGCAGCAACGACAACGTAGTAGAGCCAGGCGTTGATCCGAACCCCGATGACACAGAACACCCCATTCTCTTCGAAAAAGGCGCACAATTAGGCAATGGCGACCAAGAGTTTGACATCAAAGGAAAGCACACCCTCAAGAAAGGAACATACCTGATGAAAGGCTGGTGCTACGTTACCGCAGGTGCCGAACTGACCATCGAGCCCGGTACCATCATCAAAGGCGACAAAGAAACCAAGGCCGCACTAATCGTTGAGCCGGGCGGCAAAGTGCTGGCACAGGGCACAGCCGAAGCCCCCATCATATTTACCTCCGCCGAAGCTGCCGGATCACGCAAACCGGGAGACTGGGGTGGATTGGTGATCTGCGGTAAAGCAAAAAACAACAAGACGGAAATGCAAATAGAAGGTGGCCCGCGCACAAAGCACGGTGGCAATGACGACAACGACAACTCAGGCGTATTCAGCTACATCCGCGTAGAGTTTGGCGGTTATCCCTTCAAAGCCGATCAGGAAATCAACGGTATTACCTTCGGCTCGGTAGGGAAAGCAACCAAGGTAGACCACCTGCAAGTCTCTTATTCCAATGACGATTCCTACGAATGGTTTGGCGGAACGATGAATGCAAAATACCTCGTTGCCTACCACGGCTGGGATGATGAGTTCGACACAGATAATGGTTTCAGCGGCCACCTGCAATACCTGCTCAGCATTCGCAACCCGAAACTGGCCGACACCTCCCTTTCCAACGGATTCGAAAGTGATAACAATGCCGATGGCTCCACCGCTGCCCCTTATACCACTGCCGTGTTCAGCAACGTTACTTTGGTAGGTCCGATTGGGCAAGCTGCCGATTTCATGAACACAACGGACTATATCAATGGCGGCAACATGAATCCTAATAATGGAGCCAAGCTAGGTACCTTCCAGTCCGCCATGCACATTCGCCGCAACAGTCGCCTGAGTTGCTTCAACACCGTAGCGATCGGTTATCCGGTAGGTCTGCTCTTAGATAACGAAAAAGGCACGACACAAACTTGGGCAACCAACGGAGACTTAAAGCTACAAAACCTTTACTTTGCCGGTATGACCCTACTTGGTGCCGACGTAAACAAGAAGTGGAAGGATGCTTATTCTACGGATGGAAAGACGATGGACGAAGGAAAACAATCCTTCTCGCACACCTTCTTCGCCGCGCAAACAGGAAACAAGAGCTTTGCCACCCTTGCCGACCTGCTGCTGAACCAGCCTAACAGCCTGCAAAGCGGTGCGAATTACGGACCAAAAGCCGGAAGTCCGCTGCTAGGTCATAACAACCTGTTCGTAGATGCCTTGCTTAGCGACTCCTTCTTCGACCAAGTAACCTTCATCGGTGCCTTCAAAAGCGATGCCGATGCCGACAACTGGACGAAGGGATGGACCAACTTCGACCCGCAGACCACGGTTTATTAAGCAAGCATTCCTGTTTAGATTTTCCTTTAATAACAAAGTAAGCCCGAATCAGAACGATCCGGGCTTACTGTTATACCCCTACTTTCCTTTGCGTGTACGTACCCACAAACAAAAGGGGAACCGACTCACGTCGCCACCCCTCCCTTAACTTAAACGCCAAAACTAAATCTAAACAAAAAACACAAATAATGATAATATCTTATGGCTGCCTATTACTTCCTGTTACGTTCCTTCGAATGATGGTTACCCCTCATGAACTCGCGAGCAAATTTGTAATCAGCACGTCTGTACTTATAAAGCTTTTCAGGAGAAAGAATCTTTTTGAACTTTTCATAATATTCTTTCTCTAACTGTGCCTCGTTTATCCGAACCTCCAGACATGCGTCTATTGCTTTCAGATACTCGGCGTCTGTCGCCTGTTTCTTTGATTTCATTTCTCTGGAAAGTCTCCGGCAATCGAGCCCAACTTCAAACATCTTTCGTTGCAATTCATCGCACAATGGGATGAACAACGATGCTTCTTCTGGAGTAAGGCCAACTTCTGCGGTTATGTATGCATTCCTCTTTGCGTGGAATGCCTCTCTGTCAAAATGTCTAACCTCCTTTTGTCCTTGCCCGAAAGCAACGGAGGAGAGTAAAATTGAAAACGTCACAAATGTAATGAAATATATTTTATGCATACAAGTATAATTAAGAAAAGAATTATCTATAACTATCTTTTTAATCAGTTTTACAGAGTTTTCACTCTCCTTCAGTAATTTCACCGACCAATAAATAGTCTGTGTACTGCTTTTCAAGGTATTCCAGATACTCCTCGTCCTCTGTTACCGGAGTAGCTGGGTTTATTTCTGCCGATGCATTTGTCTTTACTATCAACGAATCCGAACGATTGCCATCTTTCGGCACATCTCCGATCAGCACTTTAAAGAACAAGCCCAAGCCGGCAAATACGGCTGCCATATATAACCACGGCCGCATCCGTTCCATCATGGAGATTGTTTTAGGCTCTTCATGTGGCTGTTCTGGCAGCTGAGCCATGATTTGATCGGTAAGGCCTTTCATGTACCCTTCCGGTACTTTAAACGGACTTCCGGCTTTCAGATCTTCCAGGTTATAATGCTCTGTTTTCATATCTTATTTCTTTTACGATCCTTTGACATATATAAGTGGGAAAGGTTTAAACGCCTTTCGTTAAAAACTCTTCTACTTTTTTTACAGCGTAATGATAGGAGGCCTTTAAGGCGCCAACTGAGGTGCTTAGTACTTCGGACATCTCGTCGTATTTCATCTCGTCGTAATACTTTAGGGTAAATACGATGCGTTGTTTCTCCGGTAAAGTTAGGATTGCTTCCTGCAATTTGGTCTGTGCTTCGTCGCCGTCAAAATATTCATCTCCTTTGAGGCGTTCCAGCAGGAAGGTGTCCGCGTCGTCAATCGAAACATTATTCATGGCTCGTTGCTTGTTTAGGAAGGTGATGCATTCGTTGATGGCAATCTTATACAGCCAAGTGGAGAGCTTTGCCTCCCCTCGAAAATACGCTAGGTTCATCCAAGCCTTCAGGAAGGTGTTTTGCAACAAGTCGTTTGCGTCCTCATGACTGAGCACCATCTTGCGGATTTGCCAATATAGTTTTTCGCTATATGCAGCGACTACTTCTGCAAAGGCATCCCGTTGTCGTGCCGGATCTTTCAAATGCCGGATCAGTTCCTCTTCTGTATATTGTTGCATATCTTCTATTTTGGCCGTAAATATAGGTAATAATAGCCAAACGGTGGAGCTAATGGGTTACATTTTTTTTGTTGGCTTATTGTCGGCATGATGCGTCAAACATTGCCAATTGCTCTTATCATCTAAGAAAAAGAATGCTTATTTAAAATAGACCGACATTTGTCAGCCCATAAGCCGACAACTGTCAGCCTATAGACCGACAACTGTCGGCTTATGGGCTGACAGCTGTCGGTCTATTAGAAGATAGCATACAAAGTAATAAGACTTCATTTACGCTGGATTTGCAAAATAGCAATACGGCAGCAAAATGTTTCATGTTAGCATACAAACCTATTCTTTTCGTACAAGATCGCCTTACAAATTATCTTTAGTGGTCTATTAATGCAAGAATTAAATTGAACTTCTTTATCTTTGTCATTGTTTAGAGATTGATTAATTAATAAAAAGGAAATGAATATGAATCAAAAATGTACTCTTTTAACCGCTGCCCTTATGGTGGCTAGTGTCTTTACTGCCAGTGCCGGAGTGGCTCCGACGCAGGAGGTAAAGCCTGCTAATTGGACGGTAGGAAACTATTATTATCTGCAATCAGGTGATAATTATTTATCATTGGATGGTAACAAGGCTGATTCTGTTATTGTAAAGAACATTACTTTTGATACAGCAAATAAGTCTTCTCTGGATTCTGCTTTATGGGAGATAACTAATGCGGGTACGGAAACGGCCGGTATTGTTTATCAGTTTAAGAATAAGAAGACGCAAGCCATCTTATCTTTTGCTGCAGCAGAAAATGCTAGTTTGAACATTGCTCCGGGCATTGCTAAATGGGCAATCGACGCTACTGGCAAGATCTCTGCTTCTTATGGTACGGGTAAGAAGATGACATTAAAGATTACTGCTAAAGACGCACTGAATCCGAATGAATTAATCTTGGCTGCAGAAGGTGGTGCTGATTTTGCAATATTGAAACCTGATTCCGCCCTGGTTTTGAAAGCGAATGAGCTGGGAGCAGGCTTTCAAGTATTCCAATTAGCTTTTGGAGCAACCTATGAAGGTGACATCTTTTCAGGAAAAGATCTTCTTGCTTCGCAGGTTGGGAGCTCTGAATTTGTAAGATTGCAAGTCAACGGTGATGCTACTGCAGATGGTAAGGCTAAGTATCTGGGTGTGGATACACTGAAGACAACGATTACAGGTGCGAAGGGTGCTTATGGCGCTCAATTCTCTTTGGACTCTACGCGCACCGAAAAATGGCCAAATGCTGACTATCAGCAATTCAAGTTCACTATCGACTTAATGAACGATTCATTGGCGATATATACGAAAGCTGCTCCAGATGTTGAAAAGGGAACGGGAAATATTACTGGCGAAGCTCGCGTTGTCGTTGCTACATTGGCAAAGACAAATGTTTTGACTGTTTCTGCTTTTGATAAAAACCTTGTTCCTCTTCAAGGCACAGCACCGAAGACTACCTTAAAGAAAGGTACTCCTTCCTCAATAGCTACCGGAGAGGGTGTTTATTTCTTGAAGAGTGCAAGCAAGGGTGCTAATGGTGGTAAATATTTAACTTCTGCAAACGGCAACAAGCTTGTTAAAAGCGATACGATTCCGAATATTTACGAGTCGACAGGCCAATGGTATATAAAGAGCAACAACGGCATGTACACGATTGTAGATCGCAAGAATAACACAGCAGCCCTTCGTGGCGAAGAGATTTTTGCGGTACAAGGAATGCCTAATACTTATACGTTTGGTGGAAACCATGATTCTGTAACTGTGGTTTACCAGAGCACCGTTAAGCTGACTGACCGGTTCTTGGGTTCACGTTACTTTACAGCTACTGAAATGGCTGATAACGCGTATGTGTTGAGCCTTATTTCCGGTACAACGGGTGTAACCAATTTGTATGCCTTTACTTCGGACTCTGTGCTGCAAGTAAAGAGCGGAGATGCGGCCGATGCTATTGCTTTGCGTATGGAAGCTGCCGATACTCTTATGGTGGGTGGCGCTCAATTGCTTGGTGACACACTGTTTCAGGTTTCATACAAAATTAAAGAACAGTTTAGCGCCCGCTACGTAGCTTACGACGTTACGAAGAAAGTGTTTAAGTTGTCCGCTACAACCCCCAAAAGCGTGTTTAAGCTCAATGCGGCTTCTACGGGTACTGGATATTCGATGGTAACTCATGATGGTACGAAGGATGTAAGTGTATCTATGGATATCAACACTTCGAATTTGGTTGTTGGCGGTATTGCTGCTTATTTCAATTTCGTTCCGGTGGCTGCTCCTGTGTATGCTAAATTGCTGCCGGGTCATAAGCGCTTTACGAATAATGGACAGTCGTTGACGATGAACCCGCTGTCTTTCTATGCAGAATGCAAGGCAGAAGGACAACCTATCTTAAAGGCAAATTACGAAGAAGGCAACTTTGGCTTATGGGTGGACACGACTTCTATTGCTAACGGAACTCCCGGCAAGCAGTTATATTTCATCTCTACTTGTACTCCGAAAACAAAGGCAACAGCTA
>JAVVRI010000079.1:0-3228 GCA_036654795.1 Tannerellaceae bacterium | reverse complement strand
TCACTTCGTGACTCTGCCAAGTTGGATGTTGCTGGCAGTTCTCGTGTAGGTTTTGTGCTGAACGATACAATCACAACGATGAAGAACAGCCCTGCTTTGTTCGCCTTCGAGACAACGGACGAAGGTGGTTATTTGCTGGAAAATCAGCGCGAACTTAATCGTCCTGAAAATGATATACATACTCAGTATGTATCTGTTACGAATGGTGTTGTGGTTATGTCTGCTAAGGGTGCTGTCTTTACAATCGAAGGCGCAGCCGGTCCGGTTAGCAACGAGCAGATCAAGGCAACAGAAGTACAGGCAATCGGTGGCATGGGCAACGTCTTAGTGAAGAACGCAAGCGGCAAGAAGGTTTCTGTAACGAACATCTTGGGTCAGGTTATCTCTACCCGTACAGCTACTTCTGACAACTTTACGATTCCTGCAGCCAGAGGCGTAGTGGTCGTATCGGTTGATGGTGAAAACGCAATGAAGGCTTTGGTGAAGTAAACCTTGCCCGATAAGATAAAAAGAAGCCGGTCTTCGCTTAATGCGGAGGCCGGCTTTTTTGCGTTGTGTCGGAATGAGAGGAGGGGGGCGATCAGGGTTCCAACTTGCCTTTTAGGTAGGTCTGCTTTTTGATTGCTTTCTCCTTTTCCAAACTGATTCTTTCGATGTCGCTCAGCACGGTGCTTAGGTTATAGGTTGCAGCAATGGCTTTCTTGTCGCCGTTGGCCATGACCATTACGTAAGGCTTGTCGCCGGTATAGTCTATCTTGATTCGTTCTTTCTCATTGGTGTAGATGAATTTGATGGCATCCAATCCGTTGTCTCCTTTGTAGGTGACCACTTCGGTGATGTTTCCAAGGTCTTTGAAGCGGTAGTTCGTGCCGCCGTCATAAGGGACAGTTGCGGTTTCGGCAAAAGAACCGTCCTTCATGCTGAGCTTGATGCCCGTATGGTTGATAGGACGACCACCAAAGTAGACGCTTGCCAGGTACATTTCTCCCTTTTCGTTTACGCCGCAACGGACGTAGCAGCGCTTAACGTTTCGTTCGATGGTCTGTTGCTTCCAGATGTAGTTTCCTATCTCTTCATAAACGGTGTCCTTTTCGAAGGTGAAGCCCTTCTTTAGTTCCTCTGCCTCCACTAGTTTGATGGGCATGATGCTGTCGCAGTAGGTGATGTTTCGCTCCATCTCCTTCAGCTCTACGAGGCGCATCAAGGCTAGTCCTTCTTTGAGTACGCCAAACTCTTTGGGGTAAAGGGTACGGATGCTGTCTATCTCGCTTTTCGCGCTAAACAGTTCGTTTTGTTCATACATTGCTTTGGCGCGGTCGAGCCTTGCCTGTGCTTCTTTCTCCGTGTTACTGCAGCCTGCCAGCGTAGCGGCCGCCAGTGCTATACAGATAGCTGACTTCTTCATATCCTTTCTTTTATTTGTACTGCAAAGATATTGGAAAAAGAGAGAATTAGCAGCACTGAAAGAATTTAATTATCTTTGTCTCGGTTTGGCTGCATAAAGGAGCATGTCGGCTACTGTGAATAAAACGTTTTTAGTAGGATTAAGTTATGTATATAGATCAACAGGATATTTTAAATCATATTTCAGGGCGTGCGTTTCGGGAGATCTCTGCGGCTGCGGACGAATTGGGCGTGGAGGCATTTGTGATCGGTGGTTATGTGAGGGATATTTTCCTTCGCCGTCCGTCGAAGGACATCGACGTGGTGGCGGTAGGTAGTGGCATCGAGCTGGCTAAGGCGGTTGCCCGCCGGCTGGGACGTGGCACGCATCTGGCAGTTTTCAAGAATTTCGGTACGGCACAGGTAACGAACGGTGCTATCGAGATAGAGTTTGTCGGCGCCCGTAAGGAGTCGTATAACCGTGATAGCCGTAAACCCGTTGTGGAGAACGGTACGCTGGAGGACGATCAGAACCGTCGCGACTTCACCATCAACGCATTGGCGATCTGCCTCAATGCAGATCGATATGGCGAACTGGTTGATCCTTTTGGTGGATTGGAGGATATGGACCGCCTGACGATTCGTACACCTCTTAATCCGGACATCACCTTTAGCGACGACCCGCTGCGCATGATGCGTGCCGTGCGTTTCGCTTCTCAGTTGGGTTTTGATATTGATCCCGATACCTTCGATGCCATCGAGCGGAATAGGATACGTATTGATATTATCTCCAAAGAACGCATTGTCGATGAACTGAACAAGATTGTCCTTTCCCCTAAACCCTCTGTCGGCTTTGATTTGTTGGATAAGTGCGGCTTATTGCAATTGATCTTTCCCGAACTCTGCGCTTTGAAGGGTGCTGAGACGAAGGAGGGCATCGGTCATAAGGATAACTTTGCCCATACCCTAATGGTGTTGGATAGACTCAGTCAACATACGGACAATCTCTGGCTTCGTTGGAGCGCCCTTTTTCATGATATAGGAAAACCGGTTACGAAGCGTTTCGACACACGTCTGGGCTGGACGTTTCATAATCATAACTTCATTGGAGAGCGTATGCTGCCGGGTATCTTCCGCAAGATGAAGCTCCCGATGAATGAGAAGATGAAGTATGTACAAAAGATGGTAGGCTTGCACATGCGCCCCATTGTCTTGGCGGATGATGAGGTGACGGATTCTGCCATCCGTCGATTGCTTTTTGATGCTGGCGACGACATCGACGACTTGATGAAGCTTTGCGAAGCAGACATCACCAGCAAGAATCCCGACAAAGTACGTCGTTTCCTAAATAATTTTCGTCTTGTGCGCGAGAAGCTGTCTGAGATAGAGGAGAAAGATCGCGTTCGTAACTTTCAGCCCCCCATTACCGGAGAGGAAATTATGCAAGTCTTTGCTCTTCCTCCTTCTCAGCCGGTGGGTGCTTTAAAGGAACAGATAAAGAATGCGATCCTTGATGGTGAAATCCCCAATGAATACGACGCTGCTTATCAATACATGCTCCTCCGTGCAGAGAAGATGGGGTTGAAGCCGGCATGTATTAAGTTAGTATGATTTTCACGATTCGATTACAGGCTTTCCGGATAAATAGTCCGAGATGCTGTTTTCTTCAAAGAATAAATTGTATTTTTGTTTTCTGAACAAGAAAGAGAACGAGGATGACAACAACAGCAATCAACAATCGGAAATTACCTATCGGCATACAAAGCTTTGAAAAGCTTCGTCGTAATGATTATCTTTATGTAGATAAGACCGCGCTAATCTATCAATTAGTGAGTAAAGGTACGC
>JAVVRI010000078.1:0-14757 GCA_036654795.1 Tannerellaceae bacterium | reverse complement strand
CGGTTAGGGAATTTGTATCAGGTAATACCGATGGTTTGAATAAGGAGGTGCTCGTGAAAGTACCTCCTTGTTTCACGTTTCACCGTAACATGCATTCCGTTACTATGTTATGCCTGTGAAAGGAGATTTGGATATTTCTATTTTAAGGTCACTTTAGGAAAGAATGAGTGCTTTTTAGGTTACTTCCGAAACTTGAGCATGATATTTGGTTCATGGGCAATCGTCATACACGGACTTTTGCACATGAGCCAATAGGCTTGTTTTTCGTTCTCGCTGTACATAATTTCTTTTTATGCTTCAAATCAGTTTGATATAAGTTTATTTTCTTTATTTTTGCAGAACTAAAAATATTTAACACAATGAATAGCAAATTGAATATCCTACTATTGATGCTGTCTGTCTCCTTATTGACGGCTTTTTCTTCTTGTAAAGAGAAACGTGGTGAGTTGAAAGCAATCTGGTATAACGGAAGCTACAATCGGGACTTTAGTGATTTAAATGATGTTCATCTGGCGATGGCGCAGAAGCTAGGAGTGGAGCCTATTTCTTCACGCGAAGAGGTAGCCAATGCTTCCAAGTCCATGGATGAGATAAAATCGAACGACTATTATGAAGTGGAAGAACTGAAGCATTCTATTCCCTTTTTAGTGCCTGAAGCGGCTACCTTACTGGATGATATCGGGCGAAACTTTCAGGATTCGCTGATTAATCTGAATGCCCCAATCTATAAATTAAAGGTAACAAGCGTTACCCGCACGGTGGATGATGTGAAGAACTTGAAACGCCGGAACTCGAACTCATCCATAAACTCTGCTCATCAATATGGGACTACGTTCGATGTGTCGTGGGCTCGTTATTTGAAAGCGGATGAATCTGACACGCTCAATATAGACAATGAGCATCTAAAAATGGTGCTTGCCTCCGTGCTTCGTGACTTGCATGATGCTAACCGTTGTTATATTAAGCACGAACGCAAGCAGGGTTGTTTTCATATTACTGTGCGACAATAGGCAGTGTATTTGGACAAGAGGGAAATAAGCATACTATTTGCTACTGATAACAACGAGTCTATAAAGGTCGAACAAATAAAGAATAACAAAATGACTATAATTAATTTAACAAGCGAAAGCTTCATCACATTGGTGGGCGATTACGAAACGAATCCTACCGATTGGAAATATGTAGGTAACTTGCCTTGTATTGTGGACTTCACTGCTCCTTGGTGTAGCTATTGCAAGCGTCTGAATCCTATTCTGGATGAATTTGCTGAGGCGTATGATGGCCGGATCATCATCTATAAGGTAGATGTGGATCAGGAAGAGGCTTTGGAGACGGCTTTCAACATCCGTACCATCCCCACGCTCCTTTTTTGTCCGCTTGTCGGCACGCGCGAATCGCTGATAGCAACCATGCCCAAAAACGAACTGAAGGCTTTGATTGAGGAAAAGTTACTGCGCTAGTGCCGGCTATTCTTTGTTCTTTATAAAAATTGTATCAGCAACAATCCCAGCGTAACAGATGTACCGGTAGCAATGATACCGGGTATCATAAAGGAATGGTTTAAAACGTATTTACCAATGTGGGTAGTGCCGGTGCGGTCGAAGTTGATGGCAGCCACGACGGTGGGGTAGTTGGGTATAAAGAAGTAACCATTTACCGCAGGGAAAAGGGCGATCAACATCATAGGCGAAATACCTAGTGCAAGACCTAACGGAAGCATGGCACGAATTGTTGCCGCTTGGCTAAACAGCAGGATAGACATCAGGAACAAAGCCAATCCAAACAACCACGGCATCGCGGTGACGACACTTTCTATCGAACCTTTCAACTCTGCCATATTGCCACCAATGAACGTGTCGCCCATCCAGGCAATACCGAATATGGCGACAACGGCCTGCATGCCGGCTGAGAAGACAGAGCCTTGCGTAGCTTTAATTCCGTCGGTGCGGGTAATCAGCAGAATAAGTGCTGCCGCGGTTAGCATTAGTATTTCGATAATGTAAGCCATGCTGAGCGTTGTCTCCACGCCATTCGTAATAAAGGTAGGGCGCAGGCTGGCTACGGAGCCAAATAGGACGATCCCTATCGTGGCCAGAATGAAAATGGCAACTGAAAGTGCTGACGAACGTTGGTTGGCAACATCCTTCGTCTTATACTGTTTGCCATCGAACTCGCCATTCGCTACTCGTCGTAGATACTCTTCGTCCGACATTAGCTCTTTGCCTACGTGAAGGGAATAGAAAGCACCTGCCAATACCCCCACCAGTGTGCAGGGCACGGAGATCATCAGTATGTCCATCAACGTGATGTTGAAACCTTGTGCCGTCAGCATGCTGAGCAGAGCTACGGTTGCGGCGGAGATAGGACTTGCCGTAATGGCTTGTTGGGAGGCTATGACAGCAATCGCCATCGGGCGTTCCGGACGTATCTTTGTTTCGGTAGCTACTTCGGCAATAACCGGCAGGACGGAATAGGCCACATGCCCCGTTCCGGCAATAAAGGTAAAGAGATAGGTAACCAACGGACTTAGTATCGTAATATGTTGCGGATTTTTACGAAGTAGCTTCTCTGCCCATTTCACCATCAGATCCAGTCCGCCCGCTGCCTGCATGCAACTGGCTGCTGCAATAACAGCTACAATCATCAACATCACGTCAATGGGAGGGGAGGTAGGCTCCAGTCCGAACCCGAATGTAAGGATGGCTAATCCTAGTCCGCCCAATACACCCAGACCGATACCGCCTAGACGTGCACCAATGATAATGGCGAGTAAAACAAAGGCTAATTGTAGAAGCATAGTCGATTATCTTTTGATTTAGTTTGTAATGGGTACAAAAATAGCTATTTTTGCAAAGCTAAGTACTACTTAAACATAATAAAAACGCATGAAAAGAATCTGTTTTACTACTCTGATTGGGTTATTTGCCTTGCTTTCGACGTTGTCTGCACAGGTACGAACCGAATTTCTGCTTGAGAAGAACTGGAAGTTCACTCGCGAAGACAATCCCGAATTTGTTAATCCTACCTTCAATGACAGCCCGTGGCAATCGGTCACTGTTCCCCATGATTGGGCTATTTATGGTCCTTTTAGTGCGCAAAATGACAAGCAGGCCGTAGCCATCTCGCAAGATGGGCAGAAAGAAGCGATGGAGCATGCCGGACGTACCGGCGGACTGCCTTTTGTTGGTGTCGGCTGGTATCGCACGCAGTTCGACGTGCCTCAGTTCGCTGCCGGCAAACGGGCTACGATCTTGTTTGATGGCGCCATGAGTCATGCGAACGTTTATGTGAATGGTAAGAAGGTGGGTTATTGGCCGTATGGATATAACTCCTTCCATTTCGATATTACTGACTTTCTGAAACCCGGCGAAACCAATACGTTGGCCGTACGACTTGAAAACCTGCCGGAGTCTTCCCGTTGGTATCCCGGTGCCGGCCTTTATCGGAATGTGCATGTAATCGTAATGGACGATGCTCACATCCCGGTATGGGGCACGCAGGTTACTACGCCAATAGTCAATAAGGAATATGCCAAAGTGAATGTGCGGACAAAGACCGTTTTGCCGGATAAGGCTGACCCTGCCGTTTACAGTCTGAAGACTACTTTGGTGAATCCGAATGGCGAGATTCTGTTGGAGACGACCAACCCGGTTCAATCCTTTAACGAAGGTTATACGGATCAGGAGATAACCGTCCTGGAGCCTCTTCTTTGGTCGCCCGAACTGCCGGCACTCTATTCTGTTCGGAGCCGTTTGTATGCAGGCACTCAGTTGAAAGATGAATATACCACCCGTTTTGGTATCCGCTCCATCGAGATCAAACCTGGGAAAGGCTTTTATCTGAATGGGGAGAAGACGGTCTTTAAAGGTGTCTGCAATCATCACGACCTAGGGCCGTTGGGTGCTGCTGTCAATGAGGCTGCTATCCGCCGTCAGATTCGTATCTTAAAAGATATGGGTTGTAACGCGATCCGTACTTCGCATAACATGCCGGCTCCTGAGTTGGTAAAGGCTTGCGATGAGATGGGCATGATGCTGATGGCCGAGAGCTTCGACGAATGGAACGTGGCCAAATGTGCTAACGGTTACAACCTCCTTTTTGACGAGTGGGCGGAGAAGGATATGGTAAACCTGATCCATAACTTCCGCAACAATCCGAGTATCGTGATGTGGTGTATCGGTAACGAAGTGCCAAACCAATGGCGCGAAGGAGATGGAAAGATCGCTCGCTTCCTGCAAGACATCTGTCACCGCGAAGATCCTACCCGCCCGGTTACGCAGGGAATGGATGCTCCGGATGCTGTGGTAAACAATAACTTTGCTGCCGTAATGGATGTGGCCGGCTTCAACTACCGCCCGTTCAAGTATCAGGAGAACTACAAGAAGTTGCCGCAAGAGATTATTTTGGGTAGCGAAACAGCCTCGACAGTTAGCTCGCGCGGCGTGTATAAGTTTCCGGTAGAGCGTAAAGCAATGGCTGTTTACGATGACAACCAAAGCTCTTCGTATGACGTGGAACATTGTGGCTGGTCTAACCTGCCCGAAGACGATTTCATCCAGCACGAGGACTTGCCGTATTGTATCGGCGAATTTGTATGGACGGGCTTCGACTATCTGGGCGAACCGACGCCTTATTATACGAACTGGCCTAGTCATAGCTCGCTGTTTGGCATAATCGACTTAGCTGGTATTCCAAAGGATCGCTATTACCTCTACCGTAGCCATTGGAATAAGGAGGAAAAGACACTCCACGTACTGCCTCATTGGACGTGGCCGGGACGTAAGGGCGAAGTGACCCCTGTCTTTGTCTACACCAACTATCCTTCTGCCGAACTCTTTATCAATGGTAAGAGCCAGGGTAAACGTACGAAGGATCTCTCCATCGGATTGGATAGTAGCTACACCGAAGCTGCCCAAAAGAGCTTTGAGCGTCAGAAGCGTTACCGCTTGATGTGGATGGACACCAAATATGAACCGGGTACGCTGAAAGTGGTAGCCTACGATAAAGATGGCAACGCTGTAGCCGAAGAGGTAGTGCGTACTGCAGGCAAACCGCATCATTTGGTGCTGACGGCCGACCGCAAACATCTGACGGCCGATGGCAAAGATCTCTCTTTTATCAATGTTCAGGTGGTGGATAAGGATGGCAACCTTTGCCCGGACGCTACGAATCAAGTGAAGTTTAGCGTTCGTGGTGCCGGTACTTATCATGCAGCTGCCAATGGTAACTCCGCCAGCCTCGAATCTTTTCAAGCTCCAGAGATGAAACTATTTAGTGGACAGCTTACCGCCATTGTGCAGACGACCGATCAACCCGGTATCATCACCTTCGAAGCCTCTGCCCCCGGCGTAAAAGGTGCCCTGCTGGAGTTGGTGAGCGCAAAGGAATAAGAATAGAATAGAAATAAATTAGAACGAGCATGTATGCCTTCTTTCCGGAAGTGCGTGCATGCTCGTTCTGTTTAATATTGGTTATTAGTAGCCTGAAATTGATTAGTTTCGCTAATTCTTCGAAGAATATATCTCGTGCTCTATCGTTTGTCTTATTTGTTAAAGGTTTGTCGTTTTATGATTTTTTTGTAGTAAAAAGACATAAATTCGACTCTTATGTGTATATTTGTCAAGTCAAAACAAGGAAACACACATAGCCTGCTACTCATTGCTGAACTATGTGTAAATATTAAAGAGAAAACTTAAATGTGGATTTTACGCTAAATGTACTAAATGAAATGATTATCAATTTACTAATTTGCCTAAACTATTTATCTTTATGAGAAAGAGCTTACTCTTATTGGTACTGTTCTGTATGGGGACATGTACGAGTGTGCTATGGGCACAGAAAAAAGTGACAGGTATGGTCACGGACAAAGACGCCAATGCGCCATTAATTGGTGCGAACGTAATTGTAAAAGGTACCACGAATGGTACGGTAACTGATTTGGATGGTAAGTATACCATCGAAGTAAATGACAATGGTACCTTGGTCTTTTCCTTCCTTGGATTGGAGACGAAAGAAGTGCCGGTAGCCGGAAAGAATGTTGTTAATGTAACATTGGGATCCGGAGCATTAAACATTGACGAAGTGGTTGTAACCGCCATGGGCATCAAGAGAGAATCTAAAACATTGACCTATGCCGCACAGACGGTAGGAGGGAAGGAGCTGAATGAGATCAAGAATGTGAACATGATCAACTCTTTGCAAGGTAAGAGTGCAGGTTTGCAGATCACGCCGAACTCTACAGGTGCCGGTGGTGCTTCCAAAATTCTGCTTCGTGGTAACAAGTCTATCAATGGTAGCAACCAGCCGCTGATTGTGGTGGATGGTGTGCCTCTGATGATGAACGTGTCCGACTCTCAGGTGAGCAGCAATTATGGTGGTGGTCGTGATGGTGGCGACGCCATGTCTACCATCAACCCGGATGATATAGCCCAGCTAACCTTGTTGAAGGGTGCCTCGGCAGCAGCCTTGTATGGTGCTGTTGCTGCCAATGGTGCGATCATGATTACAACAAAATCTGCTCAGGCAGGAAAAGTAGCCATCAACGTATCCAGCAACACAACGGTAGAGAGCGTGACGTCATTGCCTAAGTTTCAGAACAATTATGGAATGAGCAATTCGGGTACGTTCAGCTGGGGCGATAAGCTATCTGCTGCAGCCCCCAACTATGCCAAGGAATTTTTCCGCACAGGTTATACAACCAACAACTCCATCTCTCTGGCAGGAGGTAACGAGAACATCCAGTCTTATTTCTCGTATGCCAATGTAGCATCGAACGGCGTAACACCCAAGAACGAGTATATGAGCCATAACTTGTTGGCTAAGGTTGGCTTCGATCTGTGGAAGAAGGTGCATGTGGACGTTAGTGCCCGCTACAACAACCAGCATATCGAGAACCAGTCTGCTGCCGGTTTCCTTACGAACCCTATTACCGGAGCTTATTTGTTCCCCAGAGGAGAAAACTGGAATGACTATAAGACAAACTATGAGGTGTATGACCCGACGTTGAACGCCAGCGTGCAGAATTGGACAAACACGAAGCAGGAACAATTCTCTAACCCCTATTGGATGGTGAACCGCCAGAAACCCGTTTCAGACCGTAACCGGTATGAGTTTGGCGGTAGCATTAAATATGAGATTATGACCGGTCTGTCTGTGGCAGGACGTTTGCGTTATGAGCGTGGTGACGAGAAGTGGATTTACAATGAATATGCTTCCAGCACGGGCGGACGTAACCTGTTGGGAAGTATGAAGGATTCACGTATATTTAGCGAACAGATGTATGGCGACTTGTTGGCAAGCTACAACAAGACATGGGATGAAAAGTACTCATTGTCTGTAACGGCCGGTGGTAGCTTCACGAAGACAACCGGTTCGAGTGTGGACTTGATCGGTTGGGGTGATTCTAAATTTGTTGTGATAGACGGCAAGCCGACAGGAAATGCGTATTATCCGAACATCTTCTCTCCGGCAAACTACTATCGCCTGAACACAAGCGAATCGTTGAAGGAAAAACGATTGAATTCGGTCTTTGCAACAGCACAGTTTGGATATATGGACGGTTTGTTTCTTGATGTAACGGCTCGTAATGACTGGTCTTCTGCTTTGGCATTTACGGATGGTATGTCTTTCTTCTATCCGTCAGTTGGTGTAAGCGCCTTGTTGGACAAGTTTATCAACTTCGGAAAGAATGTAGACTTGTTCAAGTTTCGTGCTTCTTATTCTGTAGTAGGTAACGACGTGCCTGTCTTTATGACAAACTTGCGTTACAGCTTGAAAGATCAGGGCTCTTTGACTCCTCCGGACAAAGCTCCGTTCAAAACATTGAAGCCTGAAAAGACGAACTCGTTGGAAATAGGTTTCGACGGTGTGTTCTTTCAAAATCGTTTGAATGCAAACCTGACCTACTATAAGACCAATACAAAGAATCAGTTCTTCTCTATTTCAGCTCCTTGGGAAACAGGCTTGAGAAACCGTTATGTAAATGCCGGTGACGTACAGAACCAGGGATTTGAGATCGCTTTAGGTTGGCATAACCAATTTACAACGAACTTCAGTTGGAACACCAACTTCAACTTCTCTTATAATGTCAGCAAGATTAAAAAATTGGTGGAAGAACTGCCTAAAGGTTTAGTATTGGCTGATTATGGTGGTGCAAAGATAATCATGAAAGAAGGTGGCTACTATGGCGACCTGTATGTACGCCAGATAGCCAGAGACGACAACGGTAAACCGCTTGTATCTGACGGCTCTCCACGTTTGGGAGGAGATGGCATTGAGGATTTGAAATACGTCGGCGATATGAATGCAAAAGTAAACATGGGTTGGTCGAACACATTCAACTATAAGGACTTTTCGCTGTCCTTCCTGATTGATGCCAAAGTAGGTGGCAAAGTATTGTCAATGACAGAAGCCACGCTGGACGGTTGGGGCGTTTCCGAACGTTCAGGTGCAGCGCGCGACAATGGTGGCGTGGAGTTTGAAGGGGTGAAGTTTGACGCACAGAAGTTTTATTCATCAACAGGTGCTACGAACTTCAACTCTCAGTATGCAAACGAACTGTATGTGTATAATGCAACCAATGTACGCTTGCGCGAGTTGTCTTTCGGTTATACGTTCCGCAATCTGATGGGTACAGGCAAGCATCTGTCTGCCTCATTGATCGGTCGTAACCTGTTCTTCTTCTATAAAGACGCTCCTATGGATCCGGACGTATCGGCAGGTACAGGCAATGGATGGCAGGGTGTGGATATGTTCGCATTGCCCGCATCTCGCAGCTTTGGTCTTAACTTAAAACTCAACTTCTAAAATTCAGACAGTCTTATGAAAATAAATAAATTCTTTACATATGCCGTTGTGTCCGCCTGTACGATTGCAAGTGGTGCAATGATGGTGGGCTGTACCGATAACTTCGGGGAGCTGAACACAAATAAATATGAAGTCGATCCGGGCGATCTGCCTTTTGAATCGCAGTTCCTTGAACCAATCACCTATGTGTATGCTCCGCATCAGAACATGTTTCAGTTTTGGACAAATCTGAGTGTGGATCTGTTTGGTGGTTATTTCATGACTCCTCACAACTTCGGCGGTAATGGCAATGTGGATTACAAACTGAACCGTGGCTTCTGTGGAGGTATGTATGAAAACTTCAACTTACACATCTTTAATAACACCCGTCGTCTGATCAAAACATGTGACGAGAAAGGTTTCAAGGATTATGCAGCCATTATGCGTGTCGTACAGGCTTATGCCCTGCTGACGATGACGGATGCCTACGGGCCTGTTGCCTATCAGTCTGTGTTGGATGGCAATGATGTGGCTTTCGCTTACGACAAGCAGGAAGACCTCTACAACAGCATGTTCAAATTATTGGATGATGCAATCGTTGGTTTTAAAAATGGTACTTCTTCTCCGGAGAACATGAAGAAGTTCGACTATTGGTGTAATGGAGACCATGCTCTGTGGATCAAGGTAGCCAATCAGTTTAAGTTGCGTATTGCCATGCGTATCGTGAAGGTAAATCCTACTTTGGCAAAACAGAAAGCAGAAGAAGCCTATCAGGGTGGTGTGCTTGACGCCGGAAACAAAGACATCGTAATAGACCAGGGTTTGAGCAACGAGTTGACCCGTATGTTTGAATGGGGCGATTGCGGTGTGAACGCTTCGCTGGTAACAATCATGGAAGGTTATAAAGATCCGCGTACGGCCTTGTATATTACAAAGAACCCGAGTGAGATAGTAGGTGAAAAGGGAACCAAGATCGCAAAGAACTCTATGTATGTAGGTGTTCGTGCAGGCTGTAGCTTACCAAACAAGCCCAATCAGTGGGGCAATTTCTCCAGCGTTGTATGTTCTTATTCAACACCGCTTCCAGTCATGAAAGTGGCAGAGGCTTACTTCCTGCGTGCAGAAGGCGCTTTGCGCGGATGGAATATGGGCGGTACTGCCAAGGAGTTGTATGAAGAAGGTATCCGTGTGTCTATCAAGAACGAATTGAAGTATAAAGGCGTTTATGCCGGTGTTACTAAAATCACGGACGAGGAGATCAATGCCTACATCAACGGAACAACCGCTCAAACAGACTTTGTAGACCCGGTTGATGCTAAAAACAATCATGTGGCTATGAACACGATCCCTGTAAAATGGAATGAGAGTGCAAACAATGAAGAGAAACTGCAACGCATCATTACCCAGAAATGGTTGGCCAACTTCCCGTTGTCTACAGAAGCATGGGCTGAATATCGTCGAACGGGCTATCCTAAATTATTCCCGAACCGCGTGAACAGCAGCAATGGAACGATAGACACGAACGAACAGATTCGCCGATTGATCTATTCGGATGTTGAGATCAATACAAATAATATCGAATTGCAGAAAGGCATTCAATTGCTGGACAGCGAGAATTCGAGCAGCAAGTTCAAGGGTGATATTGGTGGTTCTCGCGTATGGTGGGATAGAGCCGATAAGGGTAATTTCTGATTTGATAATATCTAAATAGAAAGAAGGACTTCCTTTTGTAATAAAGGGAGGTCCTTCTTTTTTTTTGCATTAAGCTTTCACCACCATCTTTCCCATATTGCCGCCGGTAAAGAGGTTAAGGAAGGCTATTTAGATCAAAATAGTACTCTAATTATACTTTTGAGCTAGCTGGAAATCAATTTTGAGCCGGCTCAAAATTGATTACGAGCAGGCTCAAAAACAATTACGAGCTAGCTCAAAAGCATAATAGCATATAGGCTGCAGGGCAAAACATCCGATCTTTTTCATTAATATATTGCATGTTGAGAGTTAACGCGTCTGCATGTAGTACAACTATCCTAAAACAGTTTGGCCGCGCGTAATCGCTTACAAAACCGAACACACTGTCCGATAATGAACACTTCCTTTTTTCTCTATCTTCCTATAATCAGCTCTTTACGTTTTTGGCACGGAGTTTGCTTATAGAAGGGCATAGAATAAATAGATAGACAAATATGGACAGAGAGATTTCAAAAGAGGCACAAAAGAAGGCGCATCGCATGCAAATACTGAAGTGGGGAACAACAACAGTAGCCATAGTTGGCGTAATTGGTGTAGCCCTTTCACTGATGCAGACCAGTCTTAGCCGGAAGGACTTGATCTTATCTACCATCGACAAAGGGCTGATTGAGGTGTCGGTCAGTGCCAGTGGCAAAGTGATCCCGGCGTTCGAGGAGATCATCAACTCACCGATCAACTCCCGCATCATGGAGATTTATAGGAAGGGCGGCGACTCTGTAGAGGTTGGTACCCCCATCCTTAAACTGGATTTGCAGACTGCCGAAACAGACTACAACAAAAAACTGGATGAAGAGCAGATGAAGCGCCTCCAACTGCAGCAACTGCGCGTCAACAACCACAACAAACTGTCGGAGATGGAGATGAACCTGAAGGTGTCTCACATGAAGCTGAACCGCAAAGAGGTGGAACTTCGCAACGAGCATTACCTGGACAGCTTGGGTGCCGGAACGACGGACAAGGTAAGGCAGGTGGAGCTGGACTATAACGTGAGCCAGCTGGAGCTGAAAGAGGACGAACAGAAATACATCAACGAGCAGACACTGGTGGAAGCCGATCTGAAGGTGAAAGAGCTGGAGTTGAACATCTTTCGCAAGAGTCTGGCGGAGACTAAACGCATCCTGGACGACGCACAGATACGCTCCCCCCGCAAAGCCATCCTGACTTATGTGAATAATGAAGTGGGTGCACAGGTAGGGCAGGGCACGAAGGTGGCGATTGTTTCCGATCTGTCGCACTTCAAGATAGAAGGCGAGATTGCCGATACGTATGGCGACCGCATCGCTGCCGGTAGCAAAGCTGTGGTAAAGATTGGCAGCGACAAACTCGATGGTACGGTCAGCGACGTGACGCCCCTCTCCAAAAACGGCGTGATCTCCTTCACCGTGCAGTTGGAGGAGGACAACCACAAGCGCCTGCGCTCTGGTCTGAAAACGGACGTCTACGTGATGAACGCTGTCAAAGAAGATGTACTGCGTATCCGCAACTCCTCCTATTATGTGGGTAAAGGGGAGTATGAACTGTTTGTGGTGAACGGCGGCCAACTGTTCAAACGCAAAGTGCAACTGGGCGACAGCAACTTCGAGTATGTAGAAGTAGTGGACGGTCTGAAGCTGGGCGACCAGGTGGTCGTCTCCGATATGTCCAATTATAAAGACAAGAACAAACTTAAACTTAAATAAGATGATTAAGCAATACATGAAACAAGCTTTGCAGATGCTGCGGGAGAACCCGCTCATCAGTAGTATATCCATTGCCGGAACGGCACTCTCCATCGCTATGATTATGGTGGTGGTACTGGTCTTTCAGGTGCAATCCGCCAACTTCCGTCCGGAGGTGAACCGCGACCGCATGATGTATATTGAGTTTGGAACAGAAGTAGAATCGGGTGATAATAGGAACCGTGGAGCTATGTCGTCCGAAGCGGTGCGCGAATGCTTCTATACGCTGAAGACTCCGGAAGCAGTCAGTGCCTGGGCTGATATGGAACAGTCTCTTTCCATTCCCGGCAAGCGGATGTATAAGGCATACTCCGTGAAGTACACCGATCCGGGCTTTTGGACGATCTATGCCTTCCGCTTCCTGTCCGGCAAACCTTTTACGGAGGCGGACTTCCGCTCTGCCATTCCTCAAGCCGTGGTGTCGGAGAACGTGGCGCGCAAGCTATACGGCACGACAGAGGTGGTTGGCAAGGAGATTATCATCGGGATGCTGTCGTACACCATTTGTGGCGTAGTGAGCAACGTGAGCCGTGCGGCGGACACCTCTTATGCCGAAGTGTGGGCGCCTTATAGCAGCAGTCAGAGTTTGCTGGATGCCAGTTTTATGGAGAATATGTCCGGTGTTTTTAAGATGTGCCTGCTGGCTAAAACGACGGACGACTTTGCTGCCATCCGGCAAGAGCTGAAAAAGGAAACAGCCCGCTACAACTCGACGAAGCAGGATGCCCGCATAAACTTCCTTCATAATCCGATCTCGCGTATGGAGAAGGCTATCGGTTCTGACGGGCAGGTGAAAGTGGAATGGAAG
Organism: Tannerellaceae bacterium; assembly: GCA_036654795.1. Taxonomy (GTDB): domain Bacteria; phylum Bacteroidota; class Bacteroidia; order Bacteroidales; family Tannerellaceae; genus JAVVRI01. The sequence goes on along the minus strand of JAVVRI010000078.1, from coordinate 1,695 downwards.
GACTATCTGGCGGAGACGGGCGGGTTGCTGCTTTTCCTGTTGCTTGTTCCGGCTTTGAATCTGCTGGGTGTTATTCAGTCTTCTGTGCAAAAGCGGAGGGAGGAACTGGGTGTTCGCAAGGCCTTCGGGGCAACACCGGGTGTACTGATCCGGCAGATACTGATAGAGAACGGAGTGACAACGTTGCTGGGAGGTGCGATCGGGTTGATACTGTCTTTTGCACTACTTCCTCTTTGCCGGGACTTCCTGTTCAAGAATGCCGACACGGCGCTGAATGGCGACATGCTTTTCCAGCCCGCTGTCTTTGGACTGGCTCTGCTATTTAGCCTTATACTCAATCTGCTCTCTGCCTGTGTGCCGGCTGTTCATATTGCCCGCCAGCAGATAAGCGACGCATTAAGTGGAAACGAAAACAATAACTAACAAGTAAAGCAGGTAATTATGATTAAGCATATAATTAAAATAATATGGAACGAACGGCGCAGCAATGGCTGGATATTCACCGAGCTGCTGGTTGTAGTGGCTGTCTTATGGGTGATGATGGACTCTTTATTGGTCGACGCCTACACCTATCATTCTCCGTTGGGGTTCAACATAGAGGATACCTACCGAGTGAATTTAGATAAACTGTCTGCCGGCATGCCCGGTTATGTGCCCGATTCGCTTTTGCCAACAAGCACCGGAGAGGACGTTTTGCGTCTGGTAGAGAACATGAAGAAGAATCCACAAGTGGAAGCTCTTAGCTTTGGGGTTGCTTCTTGCCCGTATAGCGAGAACAATAGTTGGTCTTCGCTGATCCGGTCTGATGCAGATTCGACAGAAAAAGCACTCACGTTTCAGCAGTTCTCGGTTACTCCGGAATACTTTGCTCTGCTTCGCATTAAAAGCAAAGAGGGTAAACCGCTGCTTCCTATTATAGAGCAGAGTGGTGGCAAGATTGTGGTTACTTCCGATTTGGAGGAGCGCCTCTTTAAGGACGGGATAGCGATGGGCAAATCGGTGAAGTTTGGCTCTTCCGGTACCAACGTGAATCCTATTGCCGCCGTGTCCGGTCTTTTCCGCACAAACGAATATAAAAAGCATAAGGCTTGCTACTTTGTGGTGAATGAACGCAAAGATATAGAGAAAAAAGTGAATGATGGCTACCTGCTCGGCATGGACTGCCTGCTTCGTATGAAGCCCGGCTTCAAAGCCGAAGAGATGGAATCGTTTCTGCAAAGCTTGGGCGATAGGCTGACAGTGAATAATGTCTATGTAGACAATGTCACCCCGCTGAGCGAGATGAGGACGAAGATGCTGAAAGGGCGAGAGGACAATATGAAGAAGAAGTCCGCCCTCGTTGGCTTTATGCTGCTAAACGTCTTCTTCGGCATTGTCGGCACCTTCTGGCTGCGCACGCAACAGAGGCGCGGCGAGATGGGGCTTCGCATGGCGTTAGGCTCCGGGCACGGGCAACTACAGCGGTTCTTGCGTGTGGAGGGGTTGAGCCTGTTGCTGCTGACGCTTCCTTTTGTGCTGTTGTTTATCCTGAATATGCTTTACTTCGACCTTCCGGACACTTACCGTCTGGAATACACTTGGTGGCGCTTCGCCCTGACCCTTGCAGGTGCTTATGGGTTGATGGCAGGCATGATTAGTCTCGGCATTTGGATGCCGACTCACAAAGTGATACAAATGGCTCCGGCAGAAGCGTTG
>JAVVRI010000077.1:7872-14772 GCA_036654795.1 Tannerellaceae bacterium | reverse complement strand
AAGTGAATCCACTGGTGTTTGAGACCAGCGCGTCTACCAATTCCGCCATCTGGGCATTTGTTTTTAAATGCGATGCAAAGGTAGGGAAATATTTTAAACATGCAAGCGTGTCGTGGCTTTTTTTCAAATAAAATTAGTGCGGATACTAAATAACAGATTATTTCGTTAGCTTTGCAACAAGTATGTATAATTAATAATAGCCTATATCATCATGAAAGATAATTATTGTGTTATCATGGGTGGAGGGATCGGAAGTCGCTTTTGGCCGTTTAGTCGGGAGAGTTATCCGAAACAATTTCTTGACTTTTTCGGTACAGGACGGTCGCTGCTACAAATGACTTTCGATCGTTTCTCGAAGATTATCCCGATAGAAAATATCTACATCGTAACCAATGAGCAATATTCAGTGCTCATCAAAGAACAATTGCCCGAACTTGGGGACAATCAGATACTGTTGGAGCCGACACGTCGGAACACAGCACCCTGCATTGCCTACGCTGCTTACCATATTAAAGCTTGCAACCCAAATGCCAACATCGTGGTCGCCCCTTCGGATCATCTAATCCTTAAGGAGGACGTTTTCTTGCAAGATGTGCAAAAGGGGCTTGACTTTGTTCGGAAGAATCATTCCCTTGTTACCCTTGGCATCCGTCCGAGCCGTCCCGAAACCGGCTATGGTTACATCCAGAGTAGTGACGTGATGATTGATGAATTTACAAAGGTGAAGACGTTTACCGAAAAACCGAATTTGGAGCTTGCCAAAGTATTTCACGAAAGCGGAGAATTCTTTTGGAATTCGGGTCTTTTCTTATGGAACGTTGATACGATATTGGATGCCTTTGGTAAATTCCTGCCCGACATAGCCGTACGCTTTGATCTGGGAAAGGATCTGTTTAACACGTCGGAAGAGCGTAACTTTATACATGAAAACTTCCCTTATTGCCAGAATATATCCATCGACTATGGTATTATGGAAAAGGCGGATAACGTATATATGCTTTGTGTGGACTTCGGTTGGGCTGACTTAGGTAGCTGGGGCTCACTGTTCGATTTGGCAACGAAGGATGAAGACAGTAACGCTACGCTAAAGACCAAAACCGTCCTCTATGAAAGTAGTGGAAACGTGATTGCATTGGAAGATCCGAACCGCCTAGCCGTCGTGCAAGGCCTACACGATTTCATTGTAGCCGAGTCCGGAAACGTATTGATGATTTGTAAGAAGGAGGACGAGCAGCGCATCAAGCAGTTTGTTGCAGATGTACAAATCAAGTACGGGAAAGAGTTTAATTAATATTCCGGTATATATACAAACAGAGGCACTAACTACACATATTCGTGTAATTAGTGCCTCTGTTTGCATTTCATTGTTGTCTTATTGTTTCAGCCACTTCTTGCCCAGATAGTGTACCGGATACCAAGCGGCCAGAAAACCGATTGTGATGACAGTAAAGAAAACCGTGGCGACGTCTTCGGTTGCCACCCGTACAGGATAGGCATCAATAATAAAGGCACCGGCGGTCTGTCCCAGTTTAATTAGTCCCAGTTCTTGCTGGAGGAGGCAGAGCACCAGCCCCACTATAATTCCTATCAAGGCCCCGAAGCCAGCAATCATCCACCCTTCAAAAAGAAATATATGGCGGATCAGTTGGTCGTTTGCCCCCATGTTGCGGAGCGTGCGCACATCTCCTTGTTTCTCTAACATTAGCATGGAGAGGGAGCCTACGACGTTGAACAGCGCAATGGCAAGAATGAAACTCAGTATTAGGAAAGTCATCCACTTCTCTATTTGCATCATCTTGAACGAGGCGGCCTGCTGTTCGTAGCGGTCGCTTACAACGAAGTTGTTGCCCAATAGTGTCTTTATCTGCTCTTTTGTAGCCGCCGGGTTAGCCCCTTTGGTCAGTTTGAGCTCTATTGCTGTTACCTCCTTATAGTAATGGAAGAGGGAACGTGCCAATGCGAGAGGCACGATCATGTAGCTTTCGTCGTATACCTGCTGGTTGAGGCAGAACACGCCTCCGATGTAGACGTACTCCAGATTAAAAGAGGAGGCGGGGTTGGAGAGGTTTACTTTTTCATCTCGTTTGGGCACATATAGCTCTATTGGCGAGACGAATCCGGCATTGATGCCTAGTTGCGAAGCTAGACCGATGCCGAGCGTAGCATAATCCACTACATCCTCGCGTAACACAAAGCGGCCGTCTATCAGGATGCTATCTATTCGCGTCAGTTGTTGGAAATGCTCGTCCACCCCTTTGATGACGGCTACTACTTGACGGTCGCCATAGCGCACCAAGGCATTGTCTTGCATCACCTCGCTAAAGACTGCTACCTCCGGCAATTTGCGCACGGATTGCAGGGAGGGGAGGGAGGGGTCGAACACTTTTCCTGTGCGAGGCACAATCTTTAACTCCGGATCGAAATTGCTGAATAGTGTGGACACTAGGTCGTTGAACCCATTATAAACTGACAGCGCACAAACCAGCGCAATCGTGGCAACCACGACTCCGCAGACCGAAACCATCGAAATGATGTTGATGGCATTGTGCGACTTCTTTGAGAAGAGGTAGCGCCGGGCAATATAAAATGGAAAGTTCAAAGCCGCTGTTACTTTTGTAGAAGTTTGTCTATATTCTCAATGTAATCGAGCGAGTCATCAATGAAGAAAGTCAGATCTGGAATCTTGCGCAATTGCAGGTGAACGCGCTGCCCCATGTCGAAACGGATGGCTTTCGTATTGGCGCGGATGGCTTCCAGTAGCTCTTTCCCCTTTTCTGTTGGGAAGAAACTCAGGTAGACGCGTGCAATACTCAGGTCGGAACTTACACGTACCGCGCTGACGGATATAAGTGTGCCAGGCATGGCCTTGGTTTGCTTTAGAAATATGTCACTCAGCTCTTTCTGCAACAGACGGCCGATCTTGTTTAATCTTGTACTTTCCATAACTCTTTCTCTTTATTATTTTTTCCAGATCATCGTAAGCCCATCGCGTAAGGGGAGGATTACCTTCTCTACCCGTGTGTCTGCCATAATCTTGTCGTTAAAATTCATTATACCCAGTGTCTGTTTATCCGACGGGTGGGGGTTTTCAAGCACCTTTCCGTCCCACAGCGTGTTATCTGCCAGAATGAGCCCGCCCGGACGCACTTTGGGGAATATCAGGTCGTAGTATTCGGCATACAAACGTTTGTCTGCGTCGATAAATACCATATCGAACACTTCGTCCAGATTAGGTAGCAACTCCAAGGCATCGCCGAAGTGGAGTTGTATCTTGTCCCGGTAGGGCGAGTGGGGAAGGTACTTCTGGATAAAGTCCTCCATCTCGTCATTGATCTCCAAGGTATGGATCAGGGCTCCTTCTTCGAGCCCCTCCGCCATACAGAGTGTAGCGTAGCTGGTATAGGTGCCGATTTCCAGCACCCGCCTAGGCCGCATCATGCGACAGAACATCTTCAGAATCCGTCCCTGTACATGTCCGGAGATCATACGTGGACGAAGTAGGTTCACGTTGGCGTCGCGGCTCAGTGCCGCGAGCAGTGCCCCTTCTTCATCGGTGTGAGACCGAATGTATTCATCTATCGCATCTATCACGTCTATCTATTCTTTAAAGGTAGGCAGCGAATAGGACTTTCCGGCGTCCAATACTTTACCCACATTGTTTATTTCAAGGAAGGAAGTACCTCCTCCTTCGCCGAAGCTACCGCTTAGGTAGGCCACCATGTCGTTACGTGTAATACGGCCTATTTTGATCATCTCGTTGAGCGCGTCGAAGAAGTATCCACGGCGGCTGTCGTTCCATGGCTGGTAAACAGCCCATACGCCATACGAGAGTGCAAGCGTACGCATCACCCGTTGGTTATAACAAATGGCAAAGACCGTCGCTGTTCCGCGAAACGCAGCTAAGAAGCGTGCCGTACGGCCTGTATGACTGTCGGTAATGATTGCCTTTGAATGGAGTTTGGTGGACGACTTTACGGCCTGTTTAGCCAAAAAAGAGGTTACGTCTAAGTCGTTTCCTTCAATAGGCACACGGATGTCGTTTGCTGCCAGCTTGGTCTTTTCAGCTTCACGGGCTACTTTCGTCATGGTCTGTACGGCTTCGAGGGGATACTTCCCGTAAGCCGTCTCGCCGCTTAGCATCAGGGCGTCGGTGCGGTAATAAATGGCGTTGGCTATATCCGTCACCTCGGCACGTGTCGGGCGTGGGCTATTTATCATGGAGTGGAGCATTTGTGTAGCTACGATAACCGGCTTCTTTACCTCTACACATTTGCGGATCAGCAGGCGCTGGATGCCGGGTATCTTTTCGGCAGGCACTTCGATGCCCAAATCGCCACGGGCAATCATGATACCGTAAGCCACTTCTAGAATCTCGTCAATGTTATCTACACCCTCCTGGTTCTCTATTTTTGCAATGATCTTGATCGGACTGTTGTATTCGTCCAGGATGCGCTGTATGTCCAGCACATCCTGTTTGTTACGTACAAAGGAGTGGGCGATGAAGTCCAAGTCATTCTTGATACTGTAGATCACGTTTGCGCGGTCGCGCTCCGTTAATGAAGGCAGGTTGATGCGTACGCCGGGTACATTCACGCTCTTGCGGCTGCCGAGGGTGGCATCGTTTTGCACTTCGCACACCAAGTACGTTGCATATTTTTCGATTACTTTTAGCTCCAGGTCGCCGTCGTCTATCAGCATCTCGCCACCCACAACCATATCGTTTACGAAGTTTTTGTAGGAAACACTGATGCACTCTTTCGAAGTCTCCGCATCCGGATCGCCCGTTACCTTCACCGTGTCTCCCGTCTTAAAAGGAATTGGTTCTTTTGATACGGTGGTGCGCACTTCAGGACCTTTGGTATCCATCAGGATGGCAATCCTGTCTGATACCGTCCGAACATTTCCTACCACGCGGTTAAATCCCTCTTCCACCATGTGCGCCGAATTCAGGCGCACCACATTCATTCCTGCTTTATACAGCGAATCAATAAAATCTACATCACAACGCTGATCAGAAATAGTAGCAACAATCTTTGTATGCTTCAACATATTTATTTAATTGATAATGGACAATTGGCAACTTGACAATAAGAATAATTGCCAATGGCCGATTTGTGTTTTTATTCTTGTTAATCTCTTTCTTTTGTCTTTTTAGCGTCAATCGTCAATGATCCATTGTCGGTTGACAAACTGCTTCTATCGCCAACCGATAGGAGTCCAGACCGAAGCCTAGGATCACTCCCTTGCAGGCGGCCGAGATCATCGATACATGGCGGAACGGTTCGCGCGCATGCACATTGGAGATATGCACCTCCACCACCGGGGTTGTTACTGCCTTGATGGCGTCGTGAAGGGCTATAGACGTATGCGTATAAGCACCGGCATTCAGTATGATTCCGTCATAGCTGAAGCCTACTTCGTGAATCTTGTCAATCAGTTCGCCTTCTATATTACTTTGATAGTAAGCGATCTCACATTGCGGATAGCTACCCCGCAATTCGTTCAGATAGCCTTCAAATGAGGCGTTGCCATATACCGTTGGTTCACGTTTACCCAACAGATTTAGATTTGGGCCATTGATAATCTGAATCTTCTTCATATTGCTGTAAGTTTATTACCTTTGCATCGCATCCGGACGAAGGATGAGAGGAAAGGTGGGACAAAGGTAGTGATTTTATTTGACACGTACATAACCTGACGGAACAATGCAACAAGGGAACGATATTATTAAGAGTTATCAGATTTATCTGCGCTTGGAGAAGTCGCTTGCTGCCAATTCGGTAGAGGCTTACTTGAGTGACTTGGATAAGTTGCTCCGCTTTGCTGAGGACGAGGGTGTAGACCTGATGAAGGTGACGTACGATAACTTGCAGCAATTTGTTGCTCAACTGCGTGACATTGGCATCCATCCCCGCTCTCAGGCGCGCATCATCTCAGGCATTAAATCTTTCTACCGCTTTTTGTTGTTGGACGGATATCTTCAGGACGACCCTACGGAGTTGCTCGAATCGCCTAAGATTGGCCTCAAACTGCCCGAAGTACTAAGCGTGGACGAGATAGACCGTATCATCAATAGCCTCGACCTATCCAAGCCTGAGGGACAGCGTAATCGTGCCATTCTGGAGGTGCTTTATAGTTGTGGCCTGCGCGTTTCTGAGCTGACTTCGCTCCGCTTCTCAGATGTCTATTTCGATGAGGGCTTCATCAAGGTGGAGGGGAAGGGGAGCAAGCAACGTCTAGTGCCCATTTCCGACCGTGCTATCCACGAGATTCGCAATTACTTGATAGACCGTAACCTTATGGTGGTTAAGAAGGGATACGAGGATATCCTCTTCCTTAATCGTCGCGGCAAGGGATTGTCGCGTATTATGATTTTCCATGTCGTCAAGGTGCAGACGGCATTGGCTGGTGTGCAGAAAAAGGTCAGTCCGCACACCTTTCGCCACTCCTTCGCCACCCATCTACTGGAGGGTGGTGCCAACCTTCGCGCCATTCAGGAGATGCTGGGGCACGAGAGCATTACAACGACAGAACTTTACACCCACGTCGACCGTCAATCCCTCCGTCGGGAGATACTGGAGCACCACCCGCGCAGTAAATATCGCGAATAAACGCAGGATATTTGCGGGGGGTAACTGCGCCAAGTTGTGCTACATTAATGAAAAAGATGGGACGTTTTATCTTTTTGCCTATGTATTATTATTCTTTTGAGCCAGCTCGTAATTGATTTTGAGCTGGCTCGTAACCTATTTTGAGCAGGCTCAAAATAGGTTACGAGCTTGCCCAAACGCATAATAAGAGTAATGCTTTGAACTAACTATTGGCATCGAAAGTACTAATAGCTCGGACGAATGACTTACAAGATTCAAACCATCTGTTTTAAGCTTAAAACTTAATTTT
>JAVVRI010000077.1:0-7862 GCA_036654795.1 Tannerellaceae bacterium | reverse complement strand
TGTGCGGTTGCTTTGGATACTTGCCGCATCATTTTCATAAATCCGCGAATTGTAGTACGTTTGCGTCATGAATAAACAGGCACTCATCTTTTATCCCCTCTTGATCGTTCTGCTGGTTGTGCTGTTCGTCGGCAGTCTGGTGTATGGGGCAGTATCCATTCCGCCGGATCACGTGGTACAGATCCTATTCGGGCAGGGTAGCGAGCGGATGGCATGGCAGAATATCGTCCTTCAGTCCCGATTGCCTCAGGCTATTACGGCTTTGCTGGCAGGTGCTTCGTTGGCGGTAAGCGGGCTGTTGCTCCAGACGCTGTTTCGCAATCCGTTGGCAGGTCCTTCTATATTGGGTATAAGCGACGGTGCTAACCTTGGGGTGGCAGCGGTAATGCTCTACTTCGGTGGCACACTGGGGCAGCTTTCTGACTGGCCGGTTAGCGGCTACGTCGCGGTGGTGCTGGCTGCTTTTTTGGGGGCTTGTACGGTGCTTGGGGTGATTATCTACTTCTCGGCTAAGGTAAAGAGCAACGTGATGTTGCTTATTATTGGTATCATGATTGGCTATATGGCTTCTTCTCTAATCTCTTTACTCAACTATTACGCCTCGGCGGATAAGGTTCATGCCTTCGTAATGTGGGGGATGGGCGACTTTTCCGGCGTGTCGCTGGCACAGTTACCCTTCTATGGGCTTTGTGCGGGGACGGGGTTACTCTTCTCCATCTTGCTGATTAAACCGCTCAACGCATTGTTGCTTGGCGAGATGTATGCTGCCAACTTGGGTATAAAGATCAAGCGTACGCGCATCCTGATTCTGCTTTGTACCGGTGTGCTGACGGCCACTACGACGGCATTTTGCGGGCCTATCTCGTTTATTGGGCTGGCCGTGCCACATATTGCCCGCCTGATGTTAGGCTCGTCCAACCATAAGATGCTGGTACCCGTTACGCTGCTTTCGGGCTCCTGCGTGGCGCTACTCTGTAACATACTGATGGTGTTGCCGGGAACGAACAGCATTCTGCCCCTCAACGCCGTGACGCCTATGCTGGGTGCTCCGGTCATTATTTATGTGATTGTCAACAGGAAAAACATACAATACTTCAATTAATAAACACGACAATGACAACGAAAGGAATCCCCGTGATCGAAACCGAGGCTCTCAGCATTGGCTATCCCCTTGGCGGAGGACGGCGTAAGGTGCTGCACGACGGTCTAAACCTGCGCCTTTACCCTGGCGAGGTGACCTGCCTGCTTGGTCTGAACGGTGCTGGGAAGTCCACTTTACTGCGTACCCTCTGCGGTTTTCAACCCCCATTAGGAGGCGAGATACGGATGATGGGGCGCCCCCTAAAGTCCTTTTCGCAACTCGATTTCTCCCTCACAGTCGGTGTGGTGCTGACGGAAAAGACCAATGCTGGCGGCATCACCGTCTATGAGCTGGTCGCCCTCGGCCGTCATCCCTATACGGGCTTTTTCGGTCGACTCAGGAGGCAAGACCAGATAGTTGTCGAACAGTCCCTTGTCGCTGCGGGAATCGCCCACAAAGCGCACAGCTACGTATCCGAACTGAGCGATGGCGAACGTCAGAAGGCGATGATTGCGAAAGCCCTAGCCCAGCAGTGCCCCATTATCTTGTTGGACGAACCTACTGCTTTCCTGGACGTGACGAGTCGTATTGAGACGATGGTGCTCCTCCATAAGCTGGCTGTGGAGCAACAGAAGGCCATTCTCCTCTCCACCCACGACCTCGATCTGGCCATCCAGATGGGCGACTGCCTCTGGCTGCAGGAAAAGGGGCGCCCCATGGCTTGCGGTACACCTGAAGATCTAATCCTCAGCGGCGCTTTTGGCAATTTCTTCGGCAAGGAAGGGATCGTTTTCGACCCCTCTACAGGCAAACTAAACACCGAGCGCCCCTCTACGCCCATCGGTGTTGAAGGCGATTTTCTTACCTCCTATTGGGCGGGAAATGCGCTGATCAGAAATGGCTTCCGTCCTTCGCCGGTAAGCTGTGACTATCGCAGCCTGAACTGCATCTCGCCCGACCGCATCCTTCTGACCAATCCCGACGGCAGGGTGTGCGAAACGAACAGCATCGCCACCCTAATTGGTGCGCTCAAAACAACAAAAACGAACTTATGACAAACAAAATCACTTGGCAGCTAGAGCATGAGAAGATAAGTCGACTGCTGATACATTACGCTATCCCCGCCGTGATCGGCACGATGGTGAATGCGCTTTACAATATAGTAGACCGCGTCTTCATCGGGCAGGGTGTCGGACCACTGGCCATATCCGGGCTGACGCTCACCTTCCCCATCCTTCTTTTTCTTCAGGCCTTTGGCATGTTGGTAGGAGCAGGGGCGGCTACACGCATCTCCATCCACCTTGGGCGCAAGGCGAATGATCTGGCGGAGAACGTGCTGGGCAATGCGTTCACCCTCACCTTCCTTTTTGCTGCCCTTACCATCCTGCCGAGTATGTTTTTTTTGGACGAACTGCTTCTCTGGTTTGGGGGAAGCGAACAGACTATCCCTTATGCTAAGGAGTATCTCTACATCGCCATCCCCGGTATGTTGCTGGCCTCGCTGAGTTTTAGCTTTAACGCCGTCATGCGTGCATCGGGCTATCCCAGAAAGGCGATGGTGACGATGATGATCGGCGCCGTGCTCAACGTCATACTCGACCCGATCTTTATTTTTGGCTTCGATATGGGTATCCGCGGAGCGGCTATTGCGACGGTTATCTCAATGGCTGTCAGTGCGGCCTTCGTGATGAACCATTTTGTTAGTGGCGACAGCATTGTTCGCTTCCGTACGAAATACTTTCGCCTCAACCCGCATATTGTGCTGACCATCTTGACCATTGGCATTTCTCCCTTTGCTATGCAGCTTACGGCCAGCATGGTGAATGTCGTGATGAACCATTCGCTCAAGGAGTATGGGGGCGACCTTGCCATTGGTGCTTACGGCATTATTACCAGTCTGGCGATGTTGCTGGTGATGCTCATCCTTGGCGTGGCGCAAGGCATGCAGCCCATCGTGGGTTTCAACTACGGTGCCGGTCGTATGGACCGTGTGCACGAAACGTTACGTCAGGTTATCATCATTTCTACCGTTATCTCCGGAATGGGTTTCTTGGCCAGTGTTCTTTTCCCGGGTATTCTGGTGAAGGCCTTTACAGGCGATGGCGAGTTGCTGCTTATCTCAGAAAGAGGTTTGCAGCAGACAATGTTGGGCTTTTTTGTGGTGGGCTCGCAGATCTCTATTAGCCAGTTTTTTCAGAGCATAGGTATGGCGTGGAAGGCTATTTTTCTGAACTTGAGCCGTCAGTGCGTATTCCTCATTCCGGCCATCTTGTTGTTACCCCCCTTCTTGGGGTTGAGCGGTGTTTGGCTAGCCTCACCCTTTTCCGATCTTGTGGCGGCGGCCGTGGCTTGGGGTTTCTTGTGGCATCATGTTAAAAGCATTAAAAACAAGGGGTAGAGGCGAACAAAACGCTCTGCTAATTTGTCTTGTATGCATATAGATGTATCCATTAAAAATAAAGAGTATGAAAAGAGTTGTTTTGTTGCTTACAGTTTTGTTCTTTAGCGCTGGTGCGTTGATGGCGCAACAGGATGGTCTCTCCAAAAAAGAGGCAAAAAAGGCGGAGAAAGAGGTTAAACGGGCGGCACAGGATGCTGAGGAGAGTGCCCTCTTTGCTCAAGCTGCGGACGCGTTGACGGAGCGGGAGTTTGTCCTTGAAGCAGACCGTATTGAGTTCAAACGAGGACAGTTTGTCTATGTTACACCGAGTACAAACTTCGTCTCCATGCATGGTCAACGAGCTACGATCCAACTGGCCTTCAACGGGGTTATGAGTGGTCCGAATGGTATGGGTGGCATTACGGTGGAAGGTAGCGCCACAAACGTCACGATGAATACGGACAAAAAGGGTAACATCACCTTCAGTATGATGGTACAGGGCACAGCCGTATCGGCTAACGTCACCTTCCGCCTAACGAAGGGAAATAATAAATGTACTGCCACGGTGAGTCCAAATTTCAACAGCAACCGCATCTCCTTCACCGGTACGCTCTATCCTGAGAGCGAATCGAATGTATTTAAGGGGCGTACGCTGTAAATAATCTGATAAGACTAAGTAATGTTTTTTTCCACCTTGTAGCGATGACTTGGCGAACTCATCGTTATAAAGTGGAATATCTGTAATCTAACTCTATACAAGCAGTCACATACTTCGTATTTCATAGCTTCGGCTATCCTTTGTGCAAATATTATCTCAATTTGTGCAAAAATGAGACCTCTATTCATTCTCAATTCTGTAACTTTGTAGCGGTATGCAAAAAGAAAAGAGTTGAGTATCGTTTTACTTACCTATTTTCTTACAACAGAAAGATCTGGCGCGTAGCAACTGCATCAATAAAACTATCAAGAACTAAATAGTATGATTACCTTTACAATCTGCCTGCTTGCCCTCGTGCTAAGCTATTTTACCTACGGACGGTTGATGGAACGCATCTTTGCCCCCGACGACCGTCCCACGCCTGCGTTAACTAGACCGGATGGTGTGGATTACATTCCGCTACCGAAGTGGAAGATATTTATGATACAGTTTCTCAACATTGCAGGGTTGGGGCCTATCTTTGGCGCTATTATGGGAGCCAAGTTCGGCGTTGCTTCATTTCTATGGATTGTGCTGGGTAGCATTTTTGCTGGAGCTGTGCACGACTATATGGCGGGAATGCTCTCTATCCGTCACGATGGAGAGAGTTTACCTGAAATTATCGGTCGCTATTTGGGACTGACCACGAAGCAGGTGATGCGTGGCTTTACGGTGGTGTTGATGGTGCTTGTGGGGGCCGTGTTTGTAGCAGGTCCCGCGGGATTACTAGCCAAACTGACTCCTGAATATTTGGATGTTACTTTTTGGATTGTCGTTGTTTTCATCTATTATATACTGGCAACGCTGCTGCCCGTTGATAAGATTATTGGTAAGATATATCCTTTTTTTGCCGCGGCACTATTGTTTATGGCGGTTGGCATTTTGGTTATGCTCTATGTGAAGAGCCCTGCCTTGCCTGAATTATGGAACGGGGTGAGCAATACGCATCCCTCAGCTTTGACATTACCTATTTTCCCGATTATGTTCGTCAGCATTGCTTGCGGAGCTATATCGGGTTTTCATGCAACGCAAAGCCCTCTGATGGCACGCTGCATGAAATCGGAACGCCAAGGACGACCGGTGTTTTACGGTGCGATGATTACAGAAGGTATTGTGGCCTTGATCTGGGCTGCTGCTGCCACCGCCTTTTACCAAGAGAACGGTATGAGCGAGAGTAACGCCTCGGTCATTGTCGATGCTATTACCAAAAACTGGATGGGAGCAGTGGGAGGATTCTTGGCCATATTGGGCGTAATTGCTGCCCCTATTACTTCAGGAGACACTGCTTTTCGCTCGGCGCGCCTGATTGTTGCAGACTTCTTGGGGCTCGAGCAGCGTAGTGTGCGTCGTCGGCTCTACATCTGCGTACCTATGTTTCTTGTCTCCATTGCTTTACTGCTATTTAGCTTAAAAGACAAGAATGGCTTCGATACGATATGGCGCTATTTCGCTTGGGCAAATCAAACGCTTTCAGTCTTTACCTTGTGGGCAATCACCGTTTTCTTGGTGCGTACTCATAAACTTTACGTCGTAACACTTATACCGGCACTCTTTATGACTGCCGTCTGTTCTACCTACATCTGCATCGCTCCCGAAGGATTGGGGCTCTCTGTTATCTCTTCCTACGTTATTGGAGGAATTTGCACATTCTTGAGCATCGTCTGGTTTGTGCGATGGAAAAGAAATGCGAAGCATGTGTAAATTACAGAAAGTATTAAACATACGAACGCAGATGATTCATCGTCTCGGATAAAACCTTCTGCGTTCGTCTGCATAGGTTGCCATCTATTTTTTTACCTCTTTCGACAGTTTGAGTTCGACAAGGAAGGCAATGATCAGACCAATTCCACCAAACAGCAGGACAGAAGCACCATACGCAGTGCCGGCTAACTGGCCACGAAACCAACCATTCCAATTCTCGTCGTAGCCCCCCATCTGCATGACTATCGAGGTGTTGATAATGAAGCCCACCAGCAGCCCCAGCCCAATTCCGGCAAGCAGGCACCCCACTTTTAAGCTACTGAAGTTGAAAGAGAAACGGGTCGAAGAATAAGAAGGCAACGTCATCTTGCCAGCAAAAGCCGAAGCATCCAACCGATCGCCTATCTTTTCTATAATAGCCATGCGCTCTTTGCGGCGAACAAAAAGTTCGAACAGACCATATATCCCGGCACAAACAATTCCGACCAAGAGCGGAACAGAAATAAAATCCATCATAATTGTATAATTTAGTTGATTAAAGAATCTTCGTTTGCCTATTTGACGCAGCTATTCGACGCAGGTTACACCTTCTACCCCGAAATATTATCACTACTTTTGTCGCAGCAAGTTGTAACCAATTGTCCCAACCTGCGTCCATACTATACGAATGGAACTGTACACGGATACATATTATATACAAAAGGTACAAGCTGGAGATGCCACCAGCTTTGGATATCTGGTGGACCGATACGCCAGACAGATTCATTCGCTGATCTATAAAGTAGTACGCAGCCACGAAGATGCCGAAGAATTGGCACAAGACACATTCGTAAAGGTCTTTCGCAACTTGTCATCATTCAAAGGAGATAGCAGTTTCTCGACCTGGATCTACCGGATTGCCTACAACACAGCCATATCTGCCACACGGAAGAAGAGGCTGGAGTTTCTGTCCATCGACGAGACACTCATAAATAATGTATCGGAAGAGGAGGTGGCAAACGCCCTCTGGCAAACCGACACCTCGGAACAGTTGCAAAGACTGGACAGCGCGTTGGCACAACTGCAACCAGACGAAAGAGCTCTGATCACACTATTCTATATGAAAGAGAAGACGACAGAAGAGACATCGTTCATCACCGGGCTCAGCCAATCGAATGTGAAGACAAAACTGTTTCGCATACGAAAGAAGTTATTTGTTTTATTAAAAGAAATGGAGGACGAATCAATATGAATACAACCAACCAGACACAGACAACAGACCCGCTGGAAGATCTGTTCAAGCAATTGCCGGACAAGGAGCTGCCTGCCTCGTTCCGTTTCAACGTCATGCAGCAGGTGATGGCAGAAAGCACACGGCTGAAGAAACGCAGCGAGCGACTGGGGTTGCTGGCCGTCATCCTGACATCGCTCGCGATGGTGGGTCTCACCATTCTGCTGCTCTGGTATATGGATCTGCCAGCCCTCTCACTGTCAACGCCGAATGTGTCTGCCTGCTCCTTTTATCTGTATATCGGCACACTGACGCTGCTCCTTTTGTTTGCCGACTATAAGCTAAGGCGCTTATTTCACAAAGATGAATAGGGACATCTGCGGCCATTTATGATTAATCGTGCGAAACGTGGGTTTCAAAAACATTGTAACTACTCAGCCCCCGTCGGAATGGACATCTGGTTGGATCTCCTTCTCATCAAGATAAAGATGAAGCAGTAAATCTACTCCACGTACCTCTTTCTGTACATCTGTAAGGGTAAAGTACGCTGTAAATTCAGAAGGTAGTATGTAGCTCAATAGCTTTACAAGTGGTGTGTCTGACATGACGGTATTCTTTTTTGAAAGTACAAAAATACATCTTTCTTTTTAACTCAGAAATCTTTGATTCAGAAAACACAGGTTTTTACTAGTGCCCCGGTTGTTTCGCTGTCAAGCATATCAGAAACGATTCAAACACATTTACCAATAACAATAATTTCTTTTTGGGATAAAACAAACGAGGTACGTCGATG
>JAVVRI010000076.1:0-15129 GCA_036654795.1 Tannerellaceae bacterium | reverse complement strand
TGATTCGCATAAATGAGACACAAGAGCTAATTGATTTTATTAAATCACACAAGCAAGAGTTTACGTCAACCATACATTTCGGAATTTTTCCTTTTTTACATTTCTGTCAACAACAGGGTATCATTTCAGAACAGATTAACTTTGGATTTCAGGGTGCTGTCACGGAAGAAGTCATTTTGTGTGGCGAAAATATAGAAGGCGAACAACGACTGTTATCCGGTCTTTCGGCGGAGGAGCCAAGCGTACTTGTTTACTGGATGCATGATGCGTATGAGATTCGACTACAATATGTGGAGTGCCAGTATGAGGATGACTATATGCAACGCTTTATTGATGCGATGGTGATATGTATCAAACAAATACTTATTTCGCCTAACTCTTTATTGAAAGATATTTCTATTATATCGTAGCATTGCGACTAATCATATCAAGTAAAGAAACAGAAAGATATTTCTCCTGTAACCCTATTGTAACCCTGCTGTAATGAATACTTCAAAGCGCTTTAATGGGGGCGTAATACCGGTGTCGTTACTTTGCAGCACGAATTAAATAGGAGCATGAACGTGAGAAAATTTATAGAGAAAATTGTGGAAGGCGGGTTTCTTGTTAGCGGAAGCGTGACGAGTTTCGCCATTCTCTTGATTATCTTTTTCCTCTTCAAAGAGGCGACTGGGTTGTTTAACAGCCCGATGGTAGAGGAGGGCTACGTGCTGGCAGTAAACAGCTCGAACCCCGTCAAGAAGCTCTCCTCGGAGCAGATTATGGACGTCTTCGATTCTGAAGTGACCTCTTGGAAGCAGCTTGGAGGCGCTGACGAGGAGATACACCTCTTCCGCTTCTCAGACCTGACAAACTATTATACCGAAGAGGAGCTGGGTGCAGACTTCCAATACGTCCCGGAGAAGATCAGCGAACTAGTCGCCCGCGAGCCTGGCATCATCGCCTTCTTCCCTCACCAATACTTGGCTAAGGACTTCACCGGTATCGTTCTTTCGGATGGCACTATCAAACCATCCGAGTTCTTTGCCGGCACCGAGTGGTACCCCACGGCTACCCCTGCGCCCGTATTCGGGCTCCTACCGCTGCTGCTAGGCACACTGCTCGTCAGTGTCGGGGCTATTGCCCTCTCCCTGCCCTTTGGTATGGCGGTGGCCATCTATATGGCGGAGATTGCCAACCAGCGTACTCGCAACTTGCTTAAGCCTGTGATAGAACTTCTGGCAGGTATTCCCTCCGTTGTCTATGGCTTTTTCGGCCTGGTGGTGATCGTGCCGCTTATCCAACGTACACTCAGTCTGCCGGTGGGCGAGACGGCTTTTGCCGGTAGTGTCGTACTCGCCATTATGGCTCTCCCGACGATTATCACCGTGGCTGAGGATGCGATGCGCACCACTCCGCGCGCCATGAAGGAGGCCAGCCTTGCACTGGGCGCTACGCAGTGGCAGACTGTCTACAAAGTCGTCATTCCTTACTCCGCTTCCGGCATCACCTCCGCCGTCGTGTTAGGTGTCGGGAGGGCGATTGGCGAGACGATGGCCGTGCTCATGGTTACCGGTAATGCGGCCGTCATCCCCACCTCCTTCTTCGAGCCCGTACGCACCATCCCCGCCACCATTGCTGCCGAGCTGGGCGAAGCGCCTGCCGGTGGGGCACACTATGAAGCCCTCTTTCTGCTAGGCGCCGTGCTGTTCCTCATCACCCTACTGCTCAGTGTGACGGTAGAGTATATTTCCTCCAAACGTAAACTGTAAATAAAAGAGATATGACACCCATTTTAAGACTTGGCCACGTCGATGGCCGTAAGCGTCTTTCGCAGAAGGTAGCCTTTGGCCTCTTCTCCTGCCTGAGTTACTCCGTCGTGGCGTTGCTGTTTGTGATACTCGGATTTATCGTTATCAAGGGCGCAGGTGCTATTAGCTGGGAGTTTCTTACCTCCTCGCCGGAGGAGGGGATGACGGCCGGAGGCATCTATCCCGCCATTGTCGGTACCCTCTACCTCGTGTTGGGTAGCAGTCTCATTAGTTTCCCTATCGGCATCATGAGCGGTATTTATATGAATGAATACGCCACCAACGGACGCCTGATCCGCTTTATACGTATCATGACGAACAATCTGAGCGGTGTCCCATCGGTTGTCTTCGGACTCTTCGGCATGGCGCTATTTGTTAATACCCTCGGCTTTGGCGATTCTATATTGGCCGGCAGTCTGACGCTGGCGCTCCTCTCCCTGCCGCTCATTATCCGTACGACGGAGGAGGCGCTCAAAAGCATCGACGACTCTTTTCGCCACGGCAGTCTTGCGCTGGGAGCTACCCGGCTCCAGACCATTCGCCGTGTTGTCCTTCCGATGGCGTTCCCCAACATCATTACGGGGCTGATCCTCTCCATCGGGCGCGTCTCAGGAGAGACGGCGCCCATCCTCTTTACTGTTGCTGCCTACTTCCTGCCCCAATTACCCGGTAGTGTGTTCGACCAATGTATGGCTTTGCCCTACCATCTATATGTCCTTTCTACTAGCGGGACTGACGTAGAGGCTTCACGCGGTATGGCTTACGGCACGGCCTTGGTGCTGATCGCCTTGGTGCTTATCGTCAACCTTATGGCTAACGCCCTGCGTACCTATTTCCATAACAAAGTAAAAATGAACTAAAAATCCCCCCCCATCGTATATGACAAAGATTGATGCACAAAACGTAGACTTTTTTTACGGCTCCTTTCAAGCCCTTCGTAACGTCTCGATGCAGATAGAGGCACACACCTCCGTCGCCTTCATTGGCCCCTCCGGTTGTGGTAAGAGCACTTTCCTTAGGCTGTTCAACCGCATGAACGACCTTATACCCGGCTCGCGCATGGATGGCTCTATTCAGATAGACGGGCGAAACATCTACGACCGGAGCGAAAAGGTAGACCAACTTCGCAAGAACGTCGGTATGGTCTTTCAGAAGCCTAACCCCTTCCCTAAAACTATCTTCGAGAACGTGGCTTATGGGCTGCGCGTGAATGGCGTAAGTAGCAAGGCGACGGTAGAAGAGACCGTCGTACGCACCCTCAAGCAAGTTGCCCTTTGGGAGGAGGTCAAGGACAAGCTCCGCCAATCCGCTTTCGCCCTTTCCGGAGGTCAGCAGCAGCGTCTCTGCATCGCCCGCGCATTGGCCATCTCGCCCTCCATTCTGCTTATGGACGAGCCTACCTCGGCGCTCGACCCGATCTCCACCGGCAAGGTGGAAGACCTTATACATGAGCTTAAGGAGCAATACACCATCGTTATCGTCACCCACAACATGCAGCAAGCTGCTCGTGTGAGCGATAAGACGGGCTACTTTTACCTCGGTGAGCTTATCGAGTTCGACCAGACCCGCAAGATCTTCACCAACCCTGAGAAGCAGAGCACTCAAAACTACATTACCGGACGCTTCGGATAATCTCCTGCCTCCCTCTCCGTAACCCATTCGAAATGCAAACAACATCTAAATAGTTTCCTCCGTATGAAAGTAATAGAACAAGAAATAACAGCCCTTAAGGGCAGCATCAGCGAGATGTGGAACCTCGTCCACCAGCAGATATATAACGCCGGCGAAGCCCTTCTGGGCGGAGACAAGGAGCTGGCCTACAAAGTGCTCAACCGTGAGCGGCGCGTCAACGCTTACGAACTTAAGATTGATAGTGACTGCGAGGACATCATCGCCCTCTATGCCCCTGTGGCCATCGATCTCCGCTTCGTGCTAGCTATGTATAAGATCAACACCAACCTTGAGCGCCTTGGCGACTTTGCCGAGAGCATTGCCCGCTTCTCCAACAACCTGCCCGATGGTGAGCCTATCGACCCTCAGCTGATTCGCGACACGCGTGTGGACGAGATGCTCCGCGAGCTTCTTGACATGATCGCCCTCACCCAGGAGGCCTTCGAAAAGGAGAACTCCGAGTTGGCCTCGCGCATCTTTATAAAAGATAACCTAGTGGACGAGATCAATCATGCCTCCCTGCCTATCATCGCTACTTACATCGAAACTCATCCCGGCTCTGCCCTCTCCGGTCTCTACCTCTCCGGCGTCATTCGCAAAATGGAGCGCTTTGGCGACCATTGTACCAACATTGCCGAGGAGCTCATCTTCTACCTCGACGCCAAAGTAATGAAGCACATTGGCAAGGCCGCAAATGAAGCATAGAAATTACTGCCTCGCCACCCCCCCCAAGAAAAATACAACAAAAAAGAGGATAGCTTCCGTAATGGAGCTATCCTCTTTTGATTAGATATGCGATTAAAGTATTCTGCTTACTTTACGAAGACCTTTACCGTACCCTGATGCTTGCCGTCACTTAGGACAACCAGATAAACACCGGTTGCTACCGGTATCTGATAGGCCGTCGTCAGCTTTTCGCGATAGATTTGGGCACCGCTCAAACTTACCACTGTTACCTCTACTGGCTGTGCCGGGTCGATGCAGATCGCACCGTTAAGCGGATAGACGCGCGTGTTGGCAAGAAGCTCTTCGATGCCTGTCGGGTCGTAAACCGTCACGTCGCAGGTAGCAAGGAAATGACCGTCTTCCGTCATCGCAATGATGGCTGCCGAACCATGTTTCAGACCTTTCAGCTTAATCTTATTATTCAACGTAGTGGCTGTGATGCTAACAATTTTCGGATTGCTACTTGTCCAAATGATCTTCTTGTTGGTCGCTGTAGCGGGAGTAATCGTTGCCGTCAGTGTGTCTATTTTATTAATACCCAATCGGAGCGTAGTCATGTCCAGCTTGATGCCTGTTACGGCAACGGGTGTTGTGGCGATTACTGTTACTTCGCATTTGTCGGAGAATTCACCATCCTTTGTTGTTGCAGTAACATTTGCCGTACCGGCAGCAATTGCTTTTACCTTACCGTTTTCATCGACAGTAGCCACTGTCTTGTCGCTTGTCGTCCATTTTACTTGCTGGCTTGCTGTGCTCGGAGCAACAGTAGCTGTAAGTGTAAACGTTCCGCCAATAGCCAAAGCTTTTGCATGAATATTTAGGCTAATTCCGATTGCTGGGGTAGGAGGGGTAGGAGGTGTAGCATCTTTTACGGTCAAAACGCACATATCGTAAGCCTTACTTCCGTCTGCTGCTGTTGCAGTGATAACCGCCGTACCGACAGCAATTGCCTTCACTTGACCTGCTGCATTAACCGTAGCAACCTTATCGTCTGAGCTCTTCCACGTTAAAGCCTGATTTGATGCATTTGCTGGAAGGATAATCGTTGTAAATGTCAACGTCTCACCTATATTTAATGTCTTCTTCTCAGGAGTCAACGTGATCGACTGTACAAGAGTAGCCGGTGTCGTTATCTTTTCGAAGGTAACAACGATACTCACTGGTGTATTACCAATCGTGATTTTAAAAGGTTCAGTTTCCTTACCTGTGGCGGGTTGTGCGCCGCCTGCATTGTAAGAAGCAACTTTATAACCATTGGCAGGAGTTGCTTGTATCATTAGCTCAGTGCCTTTTATAAATGTACTTCCAGTAGATACATCTTTGCCATCAGTCGTCTTTACTGTCAGTGTGCCATTTTGAGGGGCAGTATAAGTTACTGCAAATTTTGTAGCAGTAGCAACTGGTACGATGACATTCAAGCTAGTTGGTTCGCTAAAGTTTGTTGTATTATCCAATAAGAACTTAACTACTGATGTACCACTGTTAGCTGTGCTTTCTGGTTTGTCCCATGCGAATTTGCCACCAACCGCTTTATTGTTGCTGCCATAAGTGGCTGCCCCACCTGATAATATGGAACTCATCAGTTTGTCGCCTGCTTGTACTTCGGATGCTGTAGGTGCTGTAAGATTGACAGTTGCTTTACTAATCGTCAGCGTTGCTTCAGATTTTGCTGAAGAATAAGCTTTCTCGCTCTCTGTTTGTTCGCGTTGCAACCAAATTTCATAATCACCGGCGTTTTGAGGAGCAGTGACTTCCACCGCGTTTTGCTTGTATGTTACGTTCCAACCTTTTCCCGGAGTTACAAAATGCGCTTCTCCATCGTAGGGTACGCTTTGAGAGCTTATGCTTGGTGTAGGTGTTTCCTTCGCAGCAAATAGGGTGGTGGCAGGGCTTTTCGGTGTTAACGCAATTGTTGTTGTTGCTTCTGTTGCTTTTGTTGTTGCTGCTGCATCAATCTTTATTTGTCCCTCACGATTGACTACAGAACCATTAGTCACAGTTATATCCACCTTGTCCCAGCCAATAAAGTAATAACCATCTTGAGGTATAGGATTCAATGTGATTGTTACTCCTTGCCAAGCTTTGCTGTCTGTTATTAGGCTGCTACCATTATACACTCCGAACGAACCATTCGTTTCCGGAATAAAAGCAGCTCTTAGCATTGATTTAAGTCCGGTAAAAGTAAGCGTTGACTTTGCATGACTTGGGTCAGTGGGAATCATACAAGTTGCCGTATTGTAATTATCAGCATTTGTCGGAGTAAAGGTAACCGCGCAAAAACCATCAGCGATGTTGCCCTGAGTAAATTTACCTTCTACAGTAGCTTTACCACCCGTTGGGGTACTACCGCTGGTTACATACGTCGGTTCTTCCAGAATAGCGACGTCTGCCTTTTTGATGATTAACGTACCGCAAAGAGTTTTGGGCAGTATGGCAAATACATCGTCAGCAGCTCGTTCAACGTATACATTGTAAGTGCCGGCTTCTGTAGCTGTAGCTGTAGCTGTAGTTGTACCCTTCTTCTCATAGGTTAGTTTGTAACCCGCCACGTTGGCCACGTTGGCAGCTACTTCGAAGCTTTGAGCGGCTGTGTTGTAAACGAAAGTCTTTTCCTTTTTAGTTATTGACAGCTGTGTCAGCGCTACGGATTGTGCATCAATACGCATCGGGGCTTTTACTGTTACCTTATACGTGTTGCTTTGTGGGTCGATGCCTACAGTCTGGTTGTCCACCATCAGGGCGGTCATCTTATGGCTGTCAGGGGTGCGCTCTGTGGCAGTAATTGTCAGTTCGGTGCCATAAGGAACTTTCTTAGGATCGCTTGCTCCATTGATTGTAAGCGTAACATCATCCGCACAAATCTGTTTTATCTCGTAAGTTTGTTTTTCGAATGTAGCAAGAATCGTTTGGTCTTTGTCAATCGCAATATCGGTACGCTGAGTAGTTATGACGTTGCCGTTAATACTCATCTCCTTAAAGGCATAACCTGTATTTGCTACGGCTTCAATCGTTACCTTCGTACCTTGTTTAATCTGAGTACCAACAGGGCTTATTGCGCCACCGTTAATGACTTTCACTGTCCCGTTAACCATTGCTTTGTCCAACTGGATCGTGTAGTAATTACTCTGCTTTAGAACAAACGAAGCAGTCAAATTAATAGCAACATCTCCTGCCTGAGGAAGAACGGTCAGGGTCGTACCGGTTAAAGTTCTTGGTGTGGCCTGTACTCCATTATCTTCATAATACAACTCGTTCAGTGCGTATCCAGCCGTTGGTTTGGCCAATACGGTAAGCTCTGTGCCTAGGTCGATGGCGGTTCCGCTTGCGATCTCGGTTGTGCCATTCAGTACGGTTAGAGTCCCTCCATTCGAAGAACTGAAGTTAACCACGCGGCTACGTTTCTCGAAGGTGGCGTTGATTACGGCATCAGCTGAAACTGGTACTTCTTTTGTTGTGCTCTCAAACATATTTGTCTGATTTATTCCGTTTAAGCTTGTCAGTTTATATCCTGCATTCGGGATGGCTTTTACCGTTAGTGTCGTTCCGGTAACATAGCGATTGTCCATGGTAGCGTTTTCTATTAGGATGCTACCGCAGCCTTGTGGGCCGGTTACGCTGGTGGTTACGGTGTATACGGCTGTGACAGCTACTTTTACAGGCACTAACTGGCTGTTGTAGACGTCGCTTTGCGTAGGGGTAAAGAGGACGTTGAAGCTCTTATCCGCTCCGCTTTCGCTGGCTATTAGGCTTGGCTTTTCCCAAGTAAAGGTGCCGGGAACAACAACGGGAGTACCACCTGCAGTTTCCGTATAGTTTGCTACACCCCCCGTAAGGATAGAAGCCGAAAGCGGTTGTCCTTGCAGAATGCCGGAAGCAGAAAGAAGAGTTGTTGTAATGTCTACATTCTTCTTCGCATTGATCGTCAGCGTTGCTGTTTCACTTACTGCTTTATACTCTGCGTCTTCATCACGTGTGATCTTTACGATGTAAGTGCCGGCAGCTGTAGGCAATTTTCCATTTGGATATGTAATTGTTAAAGCTGGATTAGGTATTGTAGCTGGCACCGTCGTTACTACTATATCGCCAGTATTGCCTTCTGTCTGTGTCGTGTTCGACACCATTACTTGTATGGTCTCTTTCTCTACGAAAGTAGCGACCAAGGCGGCTGGTTCTTTGAAACCATCTGTTTGAGTAAAGGTTTTAGGCAACAGTTTGTCTGCCACTGTACCATTAGTAAGCGTTTTAGCCTCTCCATTTATCACCAGCGACTTTACCTTATTTCCTTTGGCAGGTGTAAGGGTAAAGGTTTGGGATACGCCATAGTCGACAAGAGTATTACTGCCTGTTGCAAGGGTTGCTTTGTTGCCATTTGTTATTTCTACTTCGCCCTCACCTTTCTGAGTGAAGCTGATCTGTGTCTTCACAGTTGGGAAGGGGGGGATATCTGTTCTAAGCTCTTGGGCTTGGATGGATCCGCTGAGCCCCAGGGCTACGATTAATGCTGTTATTATCTTTTTCATATTCTATTTGTATTATATGATTTGTGTTGATGCTGAGAGCGGGTGATGGGATGGGGGGGAGGGGTGCTTCCCCCCGCCCAATCACTGCTATCTGCAAATTACTATTAGCGAACAATTGTGCTTACTCCGTTGACGATATATACGCCGGCAGGCAGGTCTATCATTGTCTGACCTCCCTCTACGCGTGCATTATAGATCATTGCTCCCGCCAAGTTCACAATCGAAACCTGTACAGGCTCAGCAGAGTCAATCACAACCTTGCCCTTTATGCCATAAGCAAAGTATCCCTCAGTCGCTTTAATCGACTCATTCCCCGTCACCACATCCGTACGCAAAGCAAAGGACTTAAGCGTAAAACTAGCTTTTGTTACGATGTAGCAACCGAACGGTTTGATAGTCGGAGCAAATACGCGTTCAAACGTTTTGCCCTTTGCTTCCAGAATATAAGCATAACCGGTTAGGGTGATCTCGTGGAGGGTCGGGTTCACAAAGAAACAGAAGTTATCTTTACCTTCTTCTGCTATTTGTGCAGCAGTTTCAGTCATGGCAGTTGCTACGCTAAAGGAAACACTCAATGTATCCGTAACAGTGCCCGTTGGTGCAGTAGATGCTGCAGCAAGGATATGCCCTGTTCCTGCGTAAATAGCTCCATCAGCTGTAAAGTAAGCGGGAGTGCCGGGAGCTGTTGCATTATTTTGCACTACTGTAGCAGCCCAAGTACCCTTTGTCTGACCTTTATCATTACTACTAGTCAACCCCCCATTCTTACTTGTCATAGGATATGCTGATGTTCCATCACCGAACGGTAAGCTAACAGCTTCCCAAACGCCCGGAGCAGCAAATGTATGGATATGAGACAGACCGATTGTTGTAACAGCATCAGTTCCTGTAAACACCTGTCCACCGTCTTCCACAGTTATGTCGGCAATAGCGGTAAACTCTGTACCATTCTTTGTCAGTGTCAACTTACCACCCTTTCTCACGATGACAGATTGGTTTTGATACTCCTTCGTGTTCCAAGTCTGTGTACCCGTGATCTGAGCTACTTCGTAAGCACCCATATCCGGAATGCCACCTTGCACACGAGTATTACCTGCTAAGTCGAGAGATGCACTTACACCAGCGCCCTTGTCAACACAAGGAGAGGTTGAAAGTAAGCGGTAGTCAGGAGTAGTTGTATTTACAAAGCCTACAGGATCAAGATCTGTTACCTTTACATTATTCGTTCCTCCTGTATAGTCGTCAATCATTGCATTGTTCTTGACTGTCGCTTTTCCAGAGATTGTAGCTTTGTCACCAGTACCTTTTATCAAGATATTATTATCAACCGTAGCCGTTCCTGCTGTGACAACAATCGCATTAACATCGCCTTCTGTTACAAAGGTGTTGTTTGTCAAAGTGGCATCTGCACCAAGTGTAGCTAAGCTGCGTGCACCAAAGCCATAGAACAATGAGTTTGTAATGCGTGCACCTGCGCCTGTAATACTAATAATGCTTGTACTACTATTATTAGAAGTACCTTTAAAGATACATCTCTCAATAGAAGAAGATGCGCCACCCAAAGTGATCACTTCACTTGCATAATTACCATCGAACGTACAGTCAGTCAAAGTCAACTGACCATCAGACTTGATAGCACCTGCAATAGTGAAACCCTTCATCGTAACCATGCTCTCCTTCGAGATAGTGAATGCAGACTGACCGGCTGCTGCTGTTACTGTGATTTCCGGCTTTGCTGCTTCGATTGTCAAAGAGCCACTTGTTCTCGCAATTGCAAGTTCTGAAGTCAATGTAATGTTCTCCATCAGAATAATCTTCGTAACCGCTGTTTTATCTGCTGCGGTTTTGAACTTCGTTAGAGGAGCAGCATTTGCTTCAGAAGAACCATCCTTCGTCCCTGCACCATTGGCGCTCAAATAGATTGTGCCTGTTGCAACAACTTCGCCACCAGCTAATGGAGCGAATGCACCGGCATAGTCGGTACCAATGATAGCAACAGAGCCGCTACCTAAATTGTACTTTTTACTTGCCTGACCTTCAAAGGCAACATTCGCAATTGTCTTATCAAAAACATTCTTGTTTGTTACATTACTAAAACTTGTCTTGATTGGATCATCTACCTTGCCAAACACATTCATCGCACCTCTCCAAGTACGGGCAATATCTGTACCTGTCGTTGTGTTAGCTAATGCGACCCAATCCTTGCTCGCATTTACAAAGATATTCTTTGTAAGCGTAATGTTTCCGTTGTCGTTCAGTACGGCAGGATTGTGTGTACCAGTTGTTGCACCAGCACTGATAAAGGTGTTGCTTGTTAAAACAGCAGGAGTGTTTGTAACAGGGAAGTCTGTGCCTGAAGCGACGCTTCTACCTACTTTTATCAAACCGGAATTACCAGCTGGAGAAGCTCCAGTTCTCTTGTTTTCATCGAATACACAAAAAGCAATCTCTGTGGAAACACCTTCTGAGTACACCATATATTCAGCGGTGTTACCGAAGAAGCGACAACCTTTTATTGTCAAACTACGTACACCGGGTTGTGCACTATCGTTATAGATCAAATTCGGAGTTTTGTTTGCCGAGAACGTTCCGCCGTTCACTGTCAAGTTAGCACGGTTAAAGATAGCAGCACCATAAACCGGTTCTACTTTATCCTTATCCGATTCGTTCCCACTCATCGTTACCTCATTCAGCACAAGCGTACCATCATTGTAGATGCCTGATCCGCTCGCGGCCGTCTTAAAGTCACTAATCGTAAGTCCGTCTATTTGCAGATTTGCGCCTTGGGCAACACGGATGGCACGACCGGCATAATCAGTAGCAGGCTGCAACGTAACACCTGTTGCATACTTGCCATCGGCACCCTTTGCAGCTGCAAACGTCAGTTTCGTTGCACGAGCAACAACGATTGTGTCGCTCAATGCGTAAGTGCCTGCTGCAAATTGCAAGGTAGTTACATTTGTGTTTGCTATGGCTGATGCCAGCAAGGCTGGGCTGATTGCGTTAGCAAGGCTGTTACCGTTATTTAAACCGTCACCCTTTTCTGTTACATATACAATGCCGTTGTTTGGTAAGATCGCGGCATTACTTTCGTAAGCCCCCATATCTACGGTACCCCCTTGGATACGTGTATTGCCTGCAAGGTCTGTCTTTGCTGTTACCCCCTCATTCGTACCTTTATTGATACAAGCAGAAGCCGGTAGCAACGTATAGTCGTTCTTTGCAGCATCGGTAAACTTAGGATCGGCTTTAGAAAGATTGCCAGTTTTTTCTGTTGTCAATTCGCTACCGGATGCGCTATAGGTAATAGTACCCGTACCGCTATGGCTTTCCATGATACAGTTGGTAATTGTGCCAGCAGTAGATACAGCTTGACCACCAGTTTGAGTGTTAGTATGAGTGTTACCCCAAACTGTACAGTTAAGCATTGTTGCAGAGGAAGCCATACCTACAGCACTTTTATAAGCATCTGTAGTCGTTGCTCCTGTTATATTTCCATACACTAATGTGTTTACCATCTTGGCGTTTTCATTCAATGATACACCGGCAAGGCCTTTCGCTGTGTTACCATACACCTTGCAATTCTCGATTGTTCCACCCTTACGTGTGTTGATACCACCGGAATGATCGTTGTCGGCATGATTAGCATAGACATCGCTATTGCGAATAAGACCGCCACCATTCAGCACAACGCCACCACCACCATCGGTAGCCGTATTGTCGTGGATAATACACTTGTCTATCACGCCACCATAGTCGCACATTACGCCACCACCTTTAGAAGTCGATGATGCAGGCGCCTTATTCCCTGTAATCTCGCAATTTGTTAAAGTGATCTTATCGCAGATCATTGCACCGGATGCACCATCTGCAGTAGCACCGTTACGAATAACAAGGTTGGAAATGGCTGTTTCTTTTGTGAAAGCAGTTCCAGCTATTTTTGTTCCGTCATATTTTAAATCAGCTCCATACGACAGTACGCGCCCTTTAGCATCACCATCCAATATAGAAGCAGGCTTGCCTGCATTATCGACAGCCCCCGTTACATTTACGCCATCTTTCATGATGAAGTTGCCAGTATATGTACCTGCTATCAGCTTTATTTCACCTATTAAAGCATCTGCTAGCAAAGCCTCCAATTCACCCCCATTCTTTGCTGTATTAAAAGAATAACCGGACAAAGGGATATTAGTCTGCGTTCCATTCTTTGTTAAAGTAGGGAGATTAGTCTCCGTTGACGTCCAACCATTGCTACTTGTGAAAAGTGTTGCTAAATCGGACTGTTTCAATGTAGCTCCATCGGTAGAGGTGGCGGTACTTGCTGGAGGCATTATAACTCCCCATTTTGTAACCGTAGTTCCTATATAGGCTAAGTTGCCTGATAAAGAGCTTTGCCCATCATTTTGACCTAAAATGCGACATGCGGATTTTGCAGTCTCTTGAATAGCTGCATTTCCCGAAATGGTTATGCTTGCATTCAATGCGGCACAATTACTTATTCCGCTTCCGGTGTTCATAGTATATCCTACAATACCGCCCGCCCATACTTGACTAATGGTCCAAATCCCAATGGTTGCTGGCAATCCGGCTGAAAGTGCTCCTGTTGCGTAGCAATTTTCCACTTTTGAATCTTTCGACAACGTACCTGATATACCTCCAACAATAGAATATGCATCACTTGTATTCATCGATGTAGATGACACATTTGATGTGGAATAACAATTCTTTATAGTACTTGTGTATGAAACATGCCCTACAAGACCGCCAGCATGTGGCGTACTTCCTCCTTCAGACATGATAGCACCACTTGTGTTGCAGTTCAGTATGTTTGAGGATTGCATGCGTCCGGCAATTCCGCCGGCAAGCACACCATTTGTAGCAACAAGCCCTGCTTTTGCTGTTACAGAGCCGGATGTTGAACAATTAGTGACGGTCGCTAAATATGTGCTATTATTACCTTTTGCATCGTTACCCAAATTGCCAACCAACCCACCGGCAAATGCATTGCTATATCCTGTTGTTGTTGTTGTTATTTCACTGGATACAGGTATAGATGAATGGCAATTTGAGATATTACCCTTAAAAGGATTTGTCTCATCCATTGTAAAAGCAATAAGTGCCCCTGCGTAAGCCTCTTTATCAGCTTTCACAGTTACTCTTCCTGAAACAATAGAAACATCTTTGATAGCGGCTTCTCCTTTTACAATACCAAACAGTCCGCCATAGGCAAACACATTTTCTTGAGCATGGACATCAATATTTACAATCATGTTCTTAATTGATTTATTTCCCCCATCAAATGTACCTAAAAAAGGATGCTTTTTATCCTTTCCAATAGGATTCCAATTATGACCAGCCAAGTCTATATCAGCTCCTAATTTTACGGTTTGTCCGGTAAAACTATTACTGGGCTCCTGATTTACTTGTGCTGCTATCCAAGCTAATTGACCAGGAGTCGTAATCGTATACACATCCCCAGTAGCTGTTACATTTTCTGTAAACCCACTCCAATCTGCCACAATAGCTCTTTCCGCCCGCATCTCTGGCATGTTCGCCACGGTTGTAGTCCTTAGTTCAAGGGCTGTGTCGGCGGCTTTGACTAAAGCCCATCCAACTCCTATTGTTCCTAGAATGACAGTTAATGTGATAAGTAATTTTCTAATCATAATGTAAAATTTAATTATGTTGCTAATAATTCAATTGATTCTAGGGGGTATGCCGGGTCGTAACAGTCGGGTGGGGTGGTACGGCGTGGCATTCATCAAATTAGTTTGTAGTTGATGAATCTAAAAAGTGGTTTTATTCCCATCAGCTTCTTCATCAGTTTACAAACAAAGATAATAACAAAATAAATAAAACAAATATAATTTCGATTTGATTATAAACGTTTTTTCTCTTTCTCGCGCAATCCGCATTGCGCCTAGGCTTTGGACGGGTGCTTAGAATTATTATTCCACGTTTCACACCTCCATCCTCAAGGGTTAAGCGATGCCAAGATCTTCGAGGAAGGTCGTTATAACGCGCTGACCAGAAGTGCTCTTGGCATAATTTTTGCGACTTGAACGGAATTAATCTAACCTTACATGCCATCTAAGGAAAAGCATCTATAAATAGGGAAAGCACGTTTGTTAAAAATTATTCAAATCGGCCTTTACTTACAGTTTCTTCTTTTTTAGCCCCTCTTTCATTTCATTTCCGAACTTGACAGACCTACGTACAGACCTATGTACACACCCAAAGTCGCTCCAGTAAAGGGCTAGACAACGGTTACAGATCATTACAAGCACAGACTTATGCACGTTCTCTTTAATATAGAAGTAATATTCTTTAAAATAAATACAAAAGTGAAGCGTTGGTTGCCTATCGGCAAATTAAAAGGTGATTTATTTACTTAATTGAAAAATCATATTGTTTGTACTGTT
>JAVVRI010000075.1:14288-15444 GCA_036654795.1 Tannerellaceae bacterium | reverse complement strand
ATTGGCATCGAAAGAACTAATAATTCGGACGATTGCCCTGAAATATCCATCCCTTTGTGCCTAATCTCTGGTTTTTATTGTACTTTTGTCCACCTAAACATAAACGGAATATGGGTATGAAACGAATACTTGCTCTTTTGCTGATTTCGCTTACTGCGGCTACGTCTCTGTCTGTCAAAGCACAGGAAGCGGAAACACAGGTGATGATTGATACGGATATGGGCAAAATCACTGTCAAATTATATAATGACACCCCGCAACATCGTGACAACTTCATCAAACAAATACGCGAAAAGCGTTATAACGGTCTGCTGTTTCACCGCATCGTCAAGCAATTTATGATACAAGGAGGCGATATTTCCTCTAAAGATGCTCCGTTAGAGACACATTTGGGAGACGGAGACTTGGGGTACACCATTCCGGCTGAGATTGTCTACCCGAAACATTTTCATAAGAGAGGTGCCCTTTGTGCCGCCCGTACTGCTGACGATATGAATCCCGAAAAGGCCTCATCCGCCACACAGTTCTACATCGTGACCGGCAAATTCTTTACCAGCATGGAGCTGGACAAGATGGAAAAAGAACAGCAGAAGACCTTTACCCCCGAAGAGCGAGATGCCTATATGCTGGAAGGCGGAGCTCCGCATCTGGATGGCAATTACACCGTCTTCGGCGAAGTAGTAAAGGGGCAGAAAGTGGCAGACAAGATGCAACTAGTACAGACAAACGAGGAGGATCGTCCGCTGAAAAACATCAAAATCCGCTCCATTCAGATTATCAAAACTAAGAAATAAAGCAACAACATGGATACTCAACGTACAGAAACCCTCGCAATCATGCACACCAGCCTAGGGCCGGTGAAACTGAAACTTTACAACGAAACGCCCCTTCACCGCGATAACTTCATCAAGTTGGCCAAAGCAGGACAGTATAACGGACTGCTGTTTCACCGTGTCATCAAGGACTTTATGATACAAGGTGGGGACGTGACTTCAAAAGACGCACCGATGAACAAGCAATTGGGAAGCGGAGACTTGGGCTATACCATCCCTGCAGAAATGGTCTATCCCCGCTATTTCCATAAGAAAGGCGCCCTTTGTGCCGCCCGCACGGGAGACGAAGTAAACCCCCAAAAGGCCTCATCCGCATCCCAGTT
>JAVVRI010000075.1:0-14278 GCA_036654795.1 Tannerellaceae bacterium | reverse complement strand
ATCCCAGTTCTATATCGTAACCGGAAAGGTGCTAAGCGAATCGGAACTCAATCAACAGGAGAAGCAGAAGGCAAGCCACCTCAAACAAGCCATCTTCGCCCGTCTGCAAGCAGAAAACAAACCCCGCATCATGGAGCTTTACCGCAGCGGAGAGAAAGACGAACTGGCCATCCTGCGCGACACGATGATCGGCAAGACCGAACTGGAAGCTGAAAAGCGAAAAGACGAGGCCTGCTTTACGCCCGAACAACGAGAGGCCTATCAGACGCTCGGCGGTGTGCCCTTCCTTGACAACGAATACAGCGTGTTCGGAGAAGTGATTGAAGGCATGGATATTATAGAAGCCATCCAACACGTAAAGACAAATAAACAAGACCGACCAACGGAAAACATCATTATAGAAACAATAGAGATTGTTTAATAAAAGAGAACATACAGGAGCGCATAACCATTGATACAATTTTCGACGTACAAAGAGCACTATCGGCAGACTATCCGACTGGGCGTCCCCATCATGCTGGGGCAATTGGGTATTATTATTGTCGGCTTTGCCGATAACATCATGGTGGGGCAACACAGCGCAATAGAATTGGCTGCCGCCTCATTTGTAAACAACTTCTTTAACCTCGCCTTTATCTCCGGGATGGGCTTTGCGTATGGCCTTACGCCCATCATTGGTGGGTTGTTTGCCGGCAAAGAGTACCGGGAGGCTGGCGAAACGCTCCGCAACAGTTTGCTGATCAACTTTATTGTTGGCGTATTACTTAGCATCTGTATGCTCACACTCCTACTTAATATTGATCTGCTAAAGCAGCCGAAGGAGTTGATGCCATATATTGTTCCCTATTATATTCTGCAACTCATATCGGTCGTCTTTGCCATGCTGTTTAATTCTTTTAAGCAGTTTAGCGACGGAACAACGGACACACTGACGCCTATGTGGATCATGCTCGGCGCCAACATCGTCAACATTATTGGTAATTACTTCCTTATCTATGGCCACGGCGGCCTGCCGGAAATGGGGCTGACCGGCGCAGGCATATCCACCCTGTTCAGCCGTATCCTCACGCTGGTTGCCTTTGCCTTCATCTTTATGCGTGGAAAGCGTTACGAGCGCTTTCGCGAAGGTTTCCTCAAAGGAACGATCAACCGCCTACACATGGGCAAACTAGTACGCATGGGACTTCCTGTAAGCTTTCAGATGGGAGTAGAGGCCGGCTCGTTCAGCCTGAGTGTAATTATGATGGGATGGATTGGTACCGCCGCCTTGGCGGCGCATCAGATTGCGGGCGTAGTGACAACCCTTGGCTTTATGCTCTATTACGGCATTGCGGCGGCAGTAGCCATTCGCGTCAGCAGCTATCGGGGATGGGGTGACTGGCAGAACGTACGCCGCGCCTCCTTTGCCGGACTGCATATTATTTTGATGATAGCACTCTTCGTTATGATGCTTGTCTTCCTGCTGCGCAATCAGATCGGCCAGCTGTTCACTAACGAGCCGGAGGTAACGGCCATCGTTGCCCTCCTCTCCTACTCAGTCATTCTTTATCAGATTGGAGACGGGTTTGCAAACGCCCTTAGGGGTATTAGCGACGTAAAGTATATGGCATGGATGGCTATAATCTGCCACATGGGGCTGTCGCTACCAATCGGTTACCTTTGCGGCTTCACCTTAGGATGGGGCGCCTTCGGCATCTGGTTCGGCTTTCCCATTAGCCTGACGATATTAGGTATGCTTCTGTGGAGAAGGTTCAATAAAATCACTTCGCAAGCATTATGTAAAAAAGAAGTCAATATCTAAAATAGAAATAGCTCACGAGCGAAAATAAATAGCTCGTGAGCTATTCTTTTTCGCTCGTGAGCTATTCTTTTTTTCTAACGGGATATTTAAATCAGACTATGAAGTAGCCAAAAGGTATAACCTAGATAGATCAAAACCAACACAGCCCCTTCCGTACGAGAAATCTTCTGACCACTACGGATCAACGGAAGCAACAGAAACGAAACACCCAGCATAACCAGCAGATCCAGATGGTTCACCGCCTGCGCTTCGATAGGTTGCACCAGCGAAGTGACCCCCAAAATCGTCAGAATATTAAACAGATTGGAGCCTACTATGTTTCCTACCGCAATCTCAGGGTTACGCTTAATAGCAGCCACAACCGAGGTAGCCAGTTCAGGCATGCTCGTACCGGCAGCAACAATCGTAAGAGCAATAACAGCCTCGCTGATGCCCAAACTTTGGGCAATTGTAACGGCATTGTCCACCAACAACTGCGAAGCAAAAACAAGCACAACCAGCCCACCGGCCATATAGATCAGATCCATTGCCCAATGACGACGCGGCTGTGACGAAGGAAGCAAATCCTCCGAAGCCTCCAGCCCCTTTTTGCGAGAATAATAAAGACTAAAAAGCGTATAAACAATCACGCCAAGCACAAAGATAGCCCCCTCAATACGCCCCAGATGTCCACCCCAAAAGAAAACAGTAAACAAGGCAGCCGCAAGCAGCATAATAGGAATATCAATCTTGACCAATTGTTTCTTTGCCTGAATGGGATAAATCATAGCTGATACCCCCAAAATAAAGCAGATATTGAAGATGTTCGAACCGACTACATTACCAATTGCTATGTCTCCCTGACCGGCCAAAGCAGCGTTTAGGCTGACGACTAGCTCCGGAGCACTTGTGCCAAAAGCAACAACCGTAAGTCCGACTACGAGAGGAGAGATTTTTGCTTTTATGGCTAATGCCGAACTGCCTTGTACAAGCCAATCTGCTCCGATATAAAGCGCAACGAGTGAAAGTAAGAGTAAGGTAATGCTTGTTACCATAGTTTTCTATTATCTTAATTATATCTTAAATGTCCTAGTTCCCTTTTTTGCCTGACAAAGATAACTGTCATAATCTAATTGAACAGTAAATTATTACAAGAAAATATATAAAGTCAGACTATTTAATCACAGGACTCCACCCGTAACGACAAAAAAGGGAACCAAACGGACATTCAATTAGTATATTCGCCTATATACTTTAAAATTCCTCTTTGGCAGGTGTCTGGCGTATGGCAATCACACGGAGCACAACCATAGCCGAACCCAAGACACCAAGAATAGCCATTACAACATCCTTTGTCACTAAATTATCGAAAGGGGTTGTTACTACTAATACGAGCGAAATGAATGACAACATCATGATGGCATCAATTAAATCTTTGTTCAGTTTCATTTTTTATAACTAATTTTGTGTGATAAAGTTTATATAATCAAAACGTTCTTATTCATTTGTTATCGGTAGCAGGCTCTTCTTCTGTAGCTGGGCTACTGAGACCTTTCATAATGCCATACAGACCCACAAAAAGTGCGGCCATGACAAGAATTAATTTAAGGAAGTCATTGGATATAATAGAACTACAAGCTAGTACGCAACCAATGATCGTAATAATAACATATACATAAATCGGTAATTTTGCTTTATTTGCTGACATAATTGTACGGTTTTAAAAGTAAATATAATCCGGCGGCCATCCGGTTTTATTAGAAGCCATAACAAAAGGGATACAAAAGCACAGGGCTTTGTACACACTAAAAAAAGAAACAAATCAGCAAATGGATTAAATAAGAATTTTCCGCAAAGTGTATATGTGATACCCAGTGCGGCAAAGGAGGGTGTAATAGTTAATGGTTTGACTAATTGATACACTTTCGGATACTTGGCGAAGCCGGTCATGCCCCTTAACCAAATAGTCTTGAAGTACGCGCACAGCGCCTTGATGTAACCGTATATCTAAAGTAAAACTTGTAGTCTGTATATTCCGACGCGGGGTGAGCGCGTTACTTTCTTTAAGTTCGCTGCTCAGCACAGCCAGATGATGCTCCATGTCTGCAATGGCATTCTTCTGCATGACTGTTTCGCATGCGTCAGCACACATCTCATCTCTGCTTGCATCCTCCATGGGAACAAACAGAAAAAGACTCAGAAACACACCAATTATAAACAGACAATTCTTCATGCCACAAAGATAAACGATTTATATCCAAAAAAACAAGTGAATATGTTTTTTGTTTTACTTTTGTGATTAAATCAGAACAAATAGAAAAGATGGAAAAGGAAAAGAGCCGGATAAAGGCATGGATAGAGGCCGCACGGCCTAAAACGCTGCCGGCGTCACTTAGTCCGGTATTGCTTGGGGTAGCTTTGGCCTATCGGGACGGAGTATTTCGAGGTACACCTGCCCTACTCTGCCTACTAGTGGCTTTGCTGGCACAGATAGCCAGCAACTTTGCAAACGATTACTTCGACTTCAAAAAGGGAGCGGACAAGGAGGATCGGCTCGGACCTGAACGTGCGGTAGCTTCTGGATGGATTACACCCAAAGCCATGCTCAGAGGAACGCTTTTTACGCTGGGACTGGCGTGCGGTTGTGGCTGCCTATTGCTGTTTTATGGAGGATGGGAATTGATAGCGGTTGGCATAGCCATTGCTGTCTGCGTACTGGCTTATTCGGCTGGCCCCTATCCACTGGCTTATAACGGGCTGGGGGATGTATGCGTATTGCTCTTCTACGGGGTGATTCCGGTTTGCTTCACCTACTACGTACAAGCATCTTGTTTCTCCTCCGAATCGCTTCTGTTATCGATAGCATTGGGGTTGCTATCCATCAATATTCTGGTGGTAAACAACTATCGAGATTATGCACAAGACAAAGCTGCCGGCAAACGCACGACGATTGTATTGTTCGGCCGCACGTTCGGGAGGATGTTCTATCTGATTAATGGAGGGCTGGCACTGCTTCTTGCCCTACCGCTGATTACGCGGAGCGCATGGTGGATCAGTCTGCTGTTCGCCGGCTTCCTCCTCCTTTTTCTTCTTACTTGGAGGGAAATGACGCAGTTTGAAGGCAAAGCATTAAACAAGACCTTAGCCCATACAGCAAGGAATGTCCTCCTCTTCGCCCTTCTGCTTAGTTTCGTCCTGGTCTGTTGCTAAGAAAATGCGCCCGCAAGATGCGGACACTTCTGGAAAGTGTCTGCTGAATGGATTTAGAAAGGATAATCAAAGTAACTGCTGTCAAAATGAGCAAAATGCCCAAAGCCAGATTTGCCGTAAAAGGCTCACTGAATAGCAGGATTCCTACGCAGACAGCTGTTACCGGCTCAAGTGCCCCAAGCACGGCAGTAAGGGTGGAACCAATATACTGTACAGCATGAATCAGTGTGATATTAGAAATAACCGTCGGCACAATAGCCAATAAGATCAGGTTAGCCCACGAAGCCCCACTACTTATCGATTGCAACCCGCCATTAGCCATCGCATTCATCAGAAACAGGAAGGTGCTGACAACAAAAACATAGAGCGTCAGCTTACGCCCCGTCATGGCTTTTACACGCGACTTGTTGACCGTCACAATGTAGAGCGCATAACCTACTGCAGACAACAACACAATCACCACACCAATCAGGCTTATGTCCACCTCGCCATCCCCAATGGATAAGCGCGCCACGCCACAAATAGCCAACCCGACAGCCACCATCGTAATCCATGATGTTTTCTCTTTAAAGACAATCATCATAATCAATGTAACAAAGACCGGATAGGTAAAGTGAAGCGTCGTAGCAATTCCGGCAGACATAAAAGTATATCCCCAAAAGAGAAACATCGCTGACATCGTATAAAAGAAACCCAGCAGGATAAGTACCGGTATCTCACGTCTGTCAATACGAAACGATTCTTTTTTACCGCGCATCAACGCAACCAGCGCCAACGTAGCAAACAAAAACCGATAGAACAGAATCGAGTCAAAGCGTAAACCTTCACCCATTAGCGGCAAGGTAAACAACGGAATCAGACCAAACGTAGCCGATGTTACAATGCCATAGGCAAAGCCTTTCAGATTGCTCATATTTTATTTAAATGAATATCGGTACGTAATCGTACCACTTTGATTATTTGCACCATTAATACTATTAAACCTTGCACGTCTGGCAGCCTCAATCGCACTCTTGCGCATAGAGCCGTTGTCTATATTGGTACCCTTACCAATCTCGGCAAAGATCACATCCCCCTTCGTATTCACAGTGATATTGATTACAATACGTCCCTCTTCCTGAATAGTATAAGCCGGACGAGGCAGGCCACCTGCACCAATCGAACGACCATTCAAGTTGAACGAGCCATAACCACCTACCCCTTCATTGGCTCCGTGGTCGGAGTTGCCGAAAGGACTTCCCTGGTTACCTGTGCCACTTGCTGCGTCACCTTGACTATTACCGGCAGCGCCCCCCATACCAAAAGCACCGGCCACCTTGTTACTGATAGCTTGCTCCTTTTTACGCTGCACATCGGCCAGACGCTTCTTTTCGGCTTCCACCTTGTGGAGGCGATCTTTTTCTTGCTCTTCTTTACGCTTACGCTCTTCTACCTCCTTACGCTCTTTTTCTTTTTTCTTCTTGGCGTCAGCGATAGCCACGCTTTCTTCCAAGTCCTGCGTAATCACCTCTTCCTTGGGTGCTTCCACCTTGGGTTCCGGGGTTGGAGGGGGCGGAGTAGTCGTTTCCTCGGGCAGTTCCTGTCCGGTGTACTTCGGTTCAAAGGTACCCGCTGCGGCATCCACATTACCAAAGTTGACCAACACACCGCCATCTTCTTCCGGCACAATAGTACGAAGTACCGAGTACCAGAGAATAAGCAGCAGAACCAAGTGGAATGCGACAGAGCCTGCTACACCATATAGGTCATCTTTATTAAACTTCATAATTGTTATTTCTGCGGACGGGTGGCAAGCACCATCTTAAATTTATTTTCGTTCGCTATGTTCAATATTTTTACGATTTCTTTATAAGGTACCGTTTCGTCGGCATAAAGCGCCACAAACATTTCCGGTTCTTTTGCATAACTTCCTTGCAGAAAAGGAGTGATCTCGTCAAATGAGACTTGTACTTCCCGCTGGTTGCCAAAGGCTACGTAATAATTCAGATTCTCATCAATCGTTACCCGCGTAAGCGGTTTGGCTGCCGTCTGCTGTTTAGCTTGGGGCAGCGTCACTTTGATGGCATTCGGAATGACCACGGTAGAGGTAACCATAAAGAAAATCAACAGCAGAAAGATGACGTCTGTCATAGATGCCATGCTGAAGGTTTCATTTACTTTTGTTCGTCTTTTTAGTGCCATTCGTTTTGTTAGTTAGCCGGTTCGTTCAACAAGTCCATAAATTCCATGGTACGGGCTTCCATCTTATTGACAACGTTATCCACTTGCGACACCAGATAGTTGTAGGCAAACAGCGCGATAATACCAACTACCAGTCCACCGATGGTCGTCACCAAGGCTTCATAGATACCACCGGACAGCAACGATACATCCACATTTGTTCCGGCATTTGCCATATCAAAAAAGGCGCGTACCATACCGGTTACGGTTCCCAAGAAACCGATCATCGGCGCGCCGGCTGCTGTTGTGGCAATCAGCGGAAATCCTTTTTCAAGTTTGGCTACCTCCAGGTTACCTACATTTTCAATAGCAACCATCACATCGTTCATCGGACGTCCCAGACGAGTAATCCCTTTCTCTATCATACGGGCAGAAGGAGTATTAGTGCTGCGGCAAAGATTCAATGCCGAGTCCAGTTTCCCTTCATGGATATAATCCTTTATGCGGTTCATAAAGCTTTCATCTTCCTTACCCGCACGACGTATCACCATCAAGCGCTGTATAAAGATGTAGGTTGCCATGAGCGACAATAATAATAACACTATCATAATCCAGCCACCCTTAATGGCCAAATCAATTACATTAATCTCTGCTTCTGTAGGCAAAGTTACTGCCGTCAAATCCGGCATCTGATCTGCCGCTAGCGCTCCTGCGGCTTGGAGTGAAAGTAAGATACTCATACGTTTGCTATCTTGTTATAATGAATAATAATCGACAATTAAAAACCAACACCATCCTATCCGTTTTACTGCTGCAAACAGGCTTTGTAAAGACGAATTGTTTCCTGTAAACCATAATATAAGGCATCGCAAATCAAAGCATGTCCGATAGATACCTCATCAAGCCAAGGTATATGTTGACTAAAATAAGCCAGGTTTTCCAGACTCAAGTCATGACCGGCATTCACCCCGATGCCCAGACTCTTTGCTAATTCGGCGGCGGCTACAAAGGGACGAATCGCCTCTTCGCGGTTAACCGAATAATCGGTAGCATAAGGTTCGGTATAAAGCTCGATACGGTCGGCTCCTGTCTTGGCTGCCAAACGGATATTATCCTGATCAGTACTTACAAAGATGGAGGTGCGGATACCTTGTGCCGTAAAAGTGTCTACCAATTCAGTCAAAAGATAAAAGTTTTCCTTTACATTCCATCCGGCATTCGACGTTACTGCGTCCGGTGCATCCGGCACAAGCGTAACCTGCGTTGGACGTATTTTTAATACAAGGTCCACAAAGGCATCGCATGGATAACCCTCAATGTTAAACTCCGTCTTTATTAATGGTTTTAGGGAATAAACGTCATTGTAACGAATATGTCTTTCATCCGGACGTGGATGAACTGTAATACCCTGTGCGCCGAATAATTCGCAATCCTGAGCTACCTTTAATACATCTGGCATACTACCACCCCGTGCATTCCGGATCGTGGCCACCTTGTTAATGTTTACACTTAAATTTGTCATCGTATATCGTTATATCTTTTTTCTTTCATTACATTTGCACAGAAAGTATCGGCAAATTTAATAGTATTTAGGCAATTAATAGAGAAATGTTAGTGAAAGATTTCATAACAAAAGAACTTCCGGTGTTAAAACGCTTCGACACAGGTGAATATGCGTTAGCTTTAATGGACGATTTCAAGATGAGGCATCTTCCATTACTGAATGATGGAATATATCAGTGTCTGGTGTCGGAAAAAGATCTGCTGGTGATGCCCGATATAGCGGCTCCCATTGGTAAAGTTGTGCTTTTTGCACCTAGTGTGTTAGAAAGCACGAACTTGCATGAAGCATTGGGGATGATTTCTCGTTACCAACTCAGCCTGCTACCGGTCGTATCGCCTAAAGGAGAATACAGAGGTGCCATCACGCGAGACAAACTGATTGACGCACTGGCCGAATTATGTAGTGCCGAAAGTGCTGGCAGCGTAGTTGTGCTCGAACTCGCGCCGC
Organism: Tannerellaceae bacterium; assembly: GCA_036654795.1. Taxonomy (GTDB): domain Bacteria; phylum Bacteroidota; class Bacteroidia; order Bacteroidales; family Tannerellaceae; genus JAVVRI01. The sequence continues at coordinate 5,117 of JAVVRI010000075.1, read as the reverse complement.
AGGATTACACGCTGACAGATATCGCCCGCCTAGTCGAATCCAACAATGCGCATGTACTCAACCTGCTATCATACACAGACAAAGATACCGGACGACTACTAATCACCTTAAAGATAGACTTAGAGGATGCTTCGCCCGTCATTCGCAGTTTCGAACGATTTAACTACACCGTGCTCTATCATTTCATGGAAAAAGGAATGGTAGACGATATGCTACAACAACGGATGAGTGAATTATTGCATTATATGAACATGTAAATTAATGAGAGAAAAGAAATGAGAATAGGAGTCTTTGGCAGTGAGCACCAAGTAGAACGACACAATTTGATTAAACGCTTGTTCGAAAAACTTCAGGAAATGGGGATAGAGGTTTATGTGGACAACAGCTTCTATACCTTCTTGACCGACACACTAAAATATACCCCCTCCGTCAGCGGAATTCTGAACGGTGATGAGTTCGCTATCGACATAGCCCTCAGCGTGGGTGGGGACGGCACCTTCTTGCGTACTGCAGCCCGTGTGAACCGACAGAACATTCCTATTTTGGGCATCAATACCGGCCGCCTCGGTTTCTTGGCCGATGTGGGAAGTAACGAGATAGAAGACACGCTAGACGAACTCTTCAAAAACTATTACAAGATTGAGGAGCGCACGCTACTTCGACTACATACGGAAAACAGAAGCTTTCGCGGTTACAATTATGCCCTCAACGAGATTGCAATATTGAAACGCGACACTTCGTCCATGATCACCATCCACACCTCACTGAACGAAGAATACCTCACCTCCTATCAGGCAGACGGACTGGTCATCGCCACCCCTACCGGCTCGACGGCCTACTCCATGAGCGTAAACGGCCCGATCATCCTATCACAAAGCAACAGCATTGTGTTGAGTCCTGTTGCGCCACATTCGCTCAATGTCCGTCCGCTGGTCATCCCCGACTCCTACACTATCACCTTGGGAGTAGAAAGCCGCAACAAGTATTTTCTGATCTCCCTGGACGGACGCTCCGAAATATTTCCAACCGGCATCCAACTGATCGTCAGCAAAGCCGACTACACCACCAAAGTAATCAAGCGTTACAACCATACCTTCTATCAAACCCTACGCGAAAAACTCATGTGGGGCGCTGATACCCGCATGAAATAACAGACATAAAAAATAGAATTATGGCAGACAATTATTTAGAAAAACAATACGCCCAGTATGAAGCCAAAAAGGCTGAATGGGAAAGAGCGCGCAAGTTGGGGTTGATTAAGAAAAGACCTCTGCCTTCCACCAAACAAGCTCCTAAACCGGAAGAACCAGACGAAAAACGATAAAGAATTGAAATATAACTGCACCATTGGCAACGAGAGCACCAATCAGATAAGGGTAGAAAGCAAAACATTGTTTGGCAATAATGTGGATGTATCCGTACTAAAGCAGAGGTTTACAATCACAAAAAGAGGGTGTGTCATACTTTTGACACACCCTCTTTTCTCTTTTCATTAGACGCAATCGCCCAGCGAATGATAAGCTACTATTATTTCTTCGGCTGGAAGTTTTTATCCAATACAACGATAGGCACCATCTTTTCATCTGCATTTTCCACAGAAATGGTAATATCACCAGCCGGATTTTCTGTAATCTCTATATCCCACTCATTCGGATCGTTCTCGCCTGTTATTTTAGCAATTGCGGCCATCTGTTCGGGAGTCAGCATCTTCTGTATAAGTTGTGCCAGCGCCTTGTCTTCAATATCAATTTCCGCACCGGTAAACTCATATTTCTCATTAAAAGTCAATTCCTTTTCCATGGAAACTCCCATTTGAGTGATCAGAATCTCCACTTCGAAAGTCTTTGTCTTAGCGTCCGGCTCAAAATCGACAATGACTGCATCCTTATAATGCAAGTTTACAAAATCAGTCAACTCCTTCGGGCAAGGCAGGTTGTCGTCTTTGTCATTGTTATCGATATCTTCCACATCTTTAACCAATAAACCTTCTGGTGTAAAAAAGAGGTTACGTTCCAACTTTCCTTTTCCTATTTCTACTTTAATCACCCGGTCGTTGCTATTGGCGCTTCTTTGCAGCAGGTCGATATCATCTATCTGATAACCTTCAGCCATGTAAGGCGTTGCTTTCAAAGCGGCAAACACAGCAGCATAAGTCTTTTCCAACTCTGTTTGCGAAATCTCCAACTCGCTTAGTCCACATACACCAGCATCGGTGTACCAAGCCTCGTTTACAGCACCCGGAGCTGCGTCTGCACGAGTCGTGCCACCCAGATCGAAACTAGCTACGAAATAATCCTTCTTTTCTGTCCACGTTACATTCGTTGCGCCAGGAAATTGCTTCTCAAACGCTGCCGTCACTGCTTTAGGCAAATTATCCTGTGTCTCTTCTTTAAACTCGTCGCCATTGCTACATGCTGCAAAAAGAACGACTGCTGCACCAAATAACAGCTTTGATAAAATCTTTTTCTTGTTCATAAATTACTTATATTATTAAGTTCGCGAACAAATATATAGCGCAATTCTAAAGTAATTCTGAAGTTGAGACTGATCTACAAAGCGTTTCCGATTATTCCTCTTCAAACTCCTTTAACTCATCTAATACTTGCTGAGATTTGCGGATGTTGTTTTTATAGAAGTAATGTTCGAGAATAGTTATAAAAGTACCCACAACAAGACCAATACCTATCGCAAATAATGTAAGAGTAGTCGTTCCGCGGGTCGTAAGAAAGACATACACCATCACAAAAACAGCAAAAAAAACAGAGACAAAGGTTTCTTTATAGACCCACCTCTTGTATCGCTCGATCAAAGCGACTGTTCGCTGCAAGCCGTTCGTCCGAAAGTCGACCTTTCGAAGTAGATTCACCTTTACCAATTGCCAGATGCCAAAGGGAAGAAGCATGAAAGCTATTATCATTATATGATGATTAGCCCCTCCTTTAGCAGGGATAAAGAATGAGACAGAGCAAAGTATAACCCAAACGATCAGTATTGTGAGCGATCCAAACAGATCATACCAATATAACTTGCCGATGGCCGTTTCCCCTCTTTTCTTTATCATATCTTTAATAATTCGCTTATTCAATATTTCATTCTCTGCCAGGCGTTCATTCAATATGCTCCAGCCTGCTTTCATTTCTTCCAAATCCATATTCCTTTTCTTTTTAACTGTTAGACATTGCTCTTAGTTTCTCTTTGATACGATTGAGTTTGACGGCTACATTAGCACGACTAAGACCTGTGATGTCAGCCATTTCCTGATAACTTTTCTCTTCGAGCCAAAGTAATATCAGCGCACGCTCCAACTGACCAAGACGGTTTATCATCCGATAGAGTTCATGAAGTTGTGCTGTTTTGTCTTCTTCGGCAGGAAAGGACTCGAGGTCTACCGTAATGGGTACCACTACCGGTCTGGACTTCGATTTGCGGAAAAACGATATACAAGTATTCAGCCCGATACGATAAATCCAAGTAGATGCTTTACACTCGCCCCGGAAGCGGGGAAAAGCTTTCCACAGATTAATCACCACCTCCTGATATAAATCATTCAGATTTTCGGTATCGGTAGCATAAATATAGCAAACTTTATAAATCACCTGCTTATATTCTTCCACCAACGTAATAAACTCCCTTTCTTGTTGCTGTGCATCCATCGTAATCAATCATTAATACTCTATCAGTCGTATATGGCAAGAAATAGTTACAGGCGTTATATTGTAAAGGTACTAATTATTCTAAATATATTTCCAGGGCAACCACACCAAAAACAAGTTTTAAACTAAAAAACAGATGGACTGAGTCTTGTAATACATTCGTCCAAACTGTTAGTCCTTTCTATACCAACATTTAGATCAAAGCATTATTATAATTATACTTTTGAGCTAGCTGAAAATCAATTTTGAGCCAGCTCAAAAACAATTATTGGCATGGTCAAAATCTATTTTGAGCTGGCTCAAAAGTATAATTGCATATAAGAAAAGAAGCAAGACGCTCCGTCTTTTCCATTAATATACTGCGCGTTAGAGCTAGTACGTCTGCATGCAGTACAACTGTTTGTTCATTAGAAAAAAATAGAATCAGAATAATCACCTCACTTTCTCACCCTCCAGCCTGCCGGTAGCGCGTAGGTACTCCGTTTCGTATATCTTGTATTGCGTCTGCGCCTCTATCCGGTTGCTTTGTGCCTGCTGCCACTGCGATTGTGCATCAAGCAAGTCGGTCAGCGTACACATGGAGGCTGCATAACGGTTTTGCATCACGCGCAGGTTCTCATCGGCCTGTTGGCCACCAAGGTCGGCAGTCTCGACCAAGTTATAGCCGTCGGATAGGTTGCGAACAGCCTGCCGCACTTCGATACTGAGCAGACGGGTATTTCGCTGCAAGTTGAGCTCTGCATTTTGCAGGTTGAGCTTGGCTTTCTTCACTTTCTTCAAACCTTCGCCCCAATGGAAGAGGGGAATGCTTACCGATGCCATTGCGATGGTAAATCCATCCTTGAACTCTTGGGTGTAGGGGACGTTATTTCCTGTGGCATCGGCGGCCATTCCGCGCAACTTCATGTTGCCGTAGTAGGAATAACCGGCCGTGAGTCCCACGGTTGGGAGAATCCCGGCACGAGCTACTTTAATCTGCTGCCATTCTGCTTCTACCTGCTTTTCCAGCAGTTTGAGTTCGGGTCGCAACTGGATGTTTTCGTCCAGTTGTGTCGGAGCCGATATGCCGATGACGGTGTCGGTGGGCAGTATATCCGTCTCCAGCGAAGTTCCCAATACGTTGCACAGTGCCAGTCGGCAAAGCTCTTCTCCGTTGCGGGCTTTCTGCAACTGATAGCGTATTTCGCTACGTTTGGTGTTGATGCGCAGCAAGTCGTTTTCGATGGCCATCTGAACGGCAAGGCTGGTTCCTACCTGTTTGTGCAGGGCTTCCATCTGGTTATTGTAGGTTTCGAGCATGCGCACTTTGCGCACTACGGCAATCAGTGTCCAGTAAGCATTGTCGGCATCGGCTATCACTTGCATGCGGATTTTTCGTTGGTTCTCCACGGCACAGTCGCGCCCAATTCGTGCCAGCTTGTTGGAGGCTATGATTTTTCCACCGGCATAGAGGGGTTGCGTGAG
>JAVVRI010000074.1:0-15520 GCA_036654795.1 Tannerellaceae bacterium | reverse complement strand
AGGTGTGAAACGTGGAATAATAATTCTAAAATCCGCAATTGAATAAACTGACAATACCGATGCTCATCCACCGGGAAAATCGGCTGACCCCATTGTAGTACTCGGTAAGGTTAACCAAACGGGGTTTAAACGATAGCTACATCATGCTACAATCGAAAAAAAGAGCAACCGGAACGATGTCCGATTGCTCTTTTTGCCTCGATGAGGTTGGTTTGTTATTTATATTCCTGCCAGTTCTTGATCTGGATGTCGGCTACCTTCATGTTGCAGAAAGCACTGATGAAGGCGCTTGCCAGACGGGCGTTCGTAATTAACGGCACGTTATGGTCGATGGCGGCACGACGGATCTTATATCCGTTGGTCAGCTCGCGCTTGCTATGATCCTTGGGGATGTTTACTACCAAGTCGAAAGCGTGCTTGCTGAACATATCCATGATGTTCAAATCGCCCTCTTCGTCCGGCCAGCATACGGGAATTACACGAACGCCGTTATCTTGCAGGAACTTAGCGGTTCCGGCGGTAGCGTATAAGGTATAACCCTTTTCATCCAACATGTGGCAAGGATCCAGCAGGTCTACCTTACTTTTAGCACCACCGGAAGAGACCATGACGGTTTGCTTCGGAATCACGTTGCCTACAGCAATCATGGCAGAAAGCAAAGCTTCGTCGAAGTCATCACCAATACAACCGACTTCGCCTGTAGAGCTCATATCCACGCCCAGTACCGGGTCAGCTTTGTGCAGACGGGCAAAGGAGAACTGAGAGGCTTTCACACCAATCCAGTCGATGTCGAAGGCACTCTTGTCCGGTTGCGTATAAGGAGCGTCCAACATGATGCGGGCGGCCGTGTCGATGAAGTTACGTTTCAACACCTTCGAGACGAAGGGGAAGCTACGCGAAGCACGCAGGTTACATTCGATTACCTTCACATCGTTGTTCTTAGCCAGATACTGGATATTGAACGGACCACTGATGTTTAGCTCTTTAGCAATCATCTTACTCACCTTCTTGATGCGACGGGCGGTTTCAAAATAGATCTTTTGTGCGGGAAATACCAGCGTAGCATCACCGGAGTGTACACCGGCAAACTCAACATGCTCAGAGATAGCATACTCCACCACTTCACCATTCTTGGCAACAGCATCAAACTCTATTTCTTTCGCTCCTTGCAAGAATTCCGACACAACAACCGGGTATTCTTTGGATATCTTGGCAGCAAGATCAAGGAACTCGATCATCTGCTCCTTGCTATGGCATACGTTCATTGCGGCACCCGATAGTACGTAGGACGGACGGATCAGTATGGGGAAGCCTACTTTTGCAATAAAGGCATCAATCTCATCCATACTGGTCAGCTCAGCCCAACGAGGTTGGTCGATGCCCAGTGTGTCGAGCATAGCAGAGAACTTATGACGATTCTCGGCACGGTCAATGGAAAGAGGGGACGTACCAAGGATGGGCACATTCTGGCGATGCAACTTCATGGCGAGGTTGTTTGGTATTTGTCCTCCGACGGATACCATCACGCCCTTTGGCATTTCGAGGTCGATCACGTCCAACACGCGCTCCAAAGAGAGTTCATCGAAGTAAAGACGGTCGCACATATCATAGTCTGTCGATACGGTTTCGGGGTTATAGTTGATCATGATCGACTTAAAGCCCAGCTTACGTGCCGTTTGGGCGGCATTAACCGAACACCAGTCGAACTCCACAGACGAACCGATGCGGTAAGCACCCGATCCGAGGATCACGACGCTCTTGTCGTTCTTATAATAAGGAATGGCATGCTCGCTGCCATCGTAAGTCATGTATAGGTAATTGGTCAGTTCGGGATGTTCGGAAGCGATGGTGTTGATGCGCTTAACGCTTGGCAAAATACCCATCTTCTTACGCAGATTGCGCACGCGAATGTTTTCCGTCTCCATATTTCCTTTGGAATGCTCCGTGAAGCGAGCAATCTGGAAGTCGGAGAAGCCGAGACGTTTGGCCTCTTTCATCACGTCGGCCGGTATTCCTTCGATCTTCTGATAAGTAGCCAGCTGTTTGCTGAAGTCTACGATGTTCTTCAGTTTCTCCAAGAACCAGCGGGTGATTTTGCTTAACTCGTAGATGCGCTCTACGGTATATCCCTTTTCCAATGCTTGCGCAATGGCGAAAATGCGCAGGTCGGTCGGATTGGCTAACTCGTCATCTAGGTTTTCAAACGTAACATCGTAGTTACCCACAAAACCGTGCATGCCTTGACCAATCATACGCAAACCCTTTTGCATGATCTCTTCGAAGCTCTGACCGATTGACATGATTTCGCCAACCGACTTCATGCTGGAACCGATCTGGCGGCTGACGCCTACAAACTTCGTCAAGTCCCAACGCGGGATCTTCACGATCATATAGTCTACTTCCGGTGCTTTATAGGCAGAATAAGGAGTTCCCATTTCGCCGATTTCGTCCAAACCGTAACCCAATGCCAACTTAGCGGCTACGAAAGCGAGAGGATAGCCACTTGCTTTGGATGCCAAGGCAGAAGAGCGGCTCAAGCGGGCGTTCACTTCGATCACGCGATAGTCGAACGTTTCGGAATTGAATGCGTATTGGATGTTACATTCACCTACGATGCCGAGGTGACGAATCGTTTTGGTAGAAAGTTCTTTCAGCAGATCCAGCTCCTTGTCGGTCAATGAGCAGGTAGGAGCCACGACGATACTTTCGCCAGTATGTACGCCCAGCGGGTCAACGTTCTCCATGCTTACCACGGTGAAGCAATGATCGTTCTTGTCGCGTATGACTTCGAATTCAATTTCCTTCCAACCCTTCAACGATTCTTCTACCAAAATCTGAGTAGAGTAGGCAAAAGAGCTTTCGGCAAGTGTGCGCAAAGCAGCTTCATCGGGGCAGATACCACTACCCATACCACCAAGTGCATAAGCGGAACGTACCATAACGGGGAACCCTATACGATAGGCGGCTGCGACAGCATCCTCCATCGTCTCTACAGCCTGGCTGGTCGGGGTCTTCACCTCTATTTCGTTCAGTTTCTTTACAAACAGGTCACGGTCTTCGGTGTACATGATTGCTTCTACCGAAGTACCCAGTACCTTTACACCGTATTTAGCTAACGTACCACTGGTGTAGAGTTCAGCACCACAGTTTAGAGCCGTCTGCCCACCAAAAGCCAGCAGGATTCCGTCCGGTTGTTCTTTTTTGATTACTTCTTCAACAAAATACGGTGTGATCGGCAGGAAATATACTTTATCTGCCACACCTTCCGATGTTTGAATAGTTGCAATGTTCGGATTGAGCAATACAGTGCTGATACCTTCTTCCTTCAGCGCTTTTAAAGCTTGCGACCCGGAGTAGTCAAATTCTCCGGCTTGTCCGATCTTCAGGGCACCAGAGCCCAGAACAATCACCTTTTTGATTCCAATTTTCAACATAGTAATTGGGTTGTTTTTGTTTATTAAATATGTATTTACTTCTATATTCCTTCTCTTTAGCTCGTCCTTTACCATTCGTCCGGGCACAAAAAAAATGCGTTAGTAAAAGTAACTAACGCATCCTATATAACCAAATTATATTTCTGAAAAGTAAAAGAAAGAGATTCATTGTCCGATATGTAACCGGAAAGATTATGCGGATTATCTTGATGTACACTGCTAATCATAGAAACTCTTCTTCAAAATTTTGGCAAAGATAAAGCTTTTATTTAAACGGACAAACGATAGGACAGATAATCTTTCTCTTTTTTTAATGATCAACTACCCCATCCCTCACGGTCGAGGTTCCTGTAATTGATGGCTTCGGCCAAATGACGGGCTTCGATGTTCGGCGAATCGTCTAAGTCGGCAATGGTGCGCGACACCTTTAGAATGCGATCGTACGCACGAGCGGAGAGATTTAACCGTACCATTGCTTGTTTCAACTTATCCAGTCCGGCAGCATCCGGTACGGCAAACTGATGAAGTAGCTTCGAGCTCATCTGCGCGTTGCAATAGACGCCTTCGTAGGCTTCGAAGCGTGCTTCCTGAATAGCACGCGCCTTCATCACCCGCTCACGTACCGCTAAACTAGGTTCAGAGGGGCGTTGCTCGGAGATTTTCTCGAAAGGAACGGGTACGATCTCAATTTGTATGTCAATCCGATCTAACAGAGGACCGGAGATGCGGTTCATATACTTTTGCACCGCGCCCGGGGGACATAGGCAAGGACGGTCGGGATGGTTATAGTATCCACAGGGACAGGGGTTCATAGAGGCTACAAGCATAAAGCTGGCAGGATATTCCACCGAGAAGCGTGCACGCGAAACGGTAATCTTCCTATCTTCCAACGGTTGGCGCATCACTTCCAGCACACTGCGGTTAAACTCCGGCAGCTCGTCCAGGAAAAGGACACCGTTATGCGCCAAACTAATTTCGCCAGGCTGAGGAAAGGCGCCCCCTCCTACCATCGCTACATTCGAGATGGTATGATGAGGCGAACGGAAAGGGCGTTGCGCCATTAATGACGTTTCGCCGGCGATCTTTCCGGCTACGGAATGTATTTTGGTTGTCTCCAACGATTCATGTAGGGTAAAGGGGGGAAGAATGGAAGGCAAGCGCTTTGCCAGCATGGACTTGCCACTACCCGGAGGGCCAACCATTATCAGGTTATGTCCGCCGGCAGCCGCCACTTCGAGGGCTCGCTTTACGTTTTCCTGTCCACGCACATCTGAAAAGTCACAGTCGAACTGTTGTTGACGGGCGTAAAACTCCTGACGGGTGTCCACCGTGGTTGGCTGTAAGGTCTGTTTGCCGTTCATAAACTCGATCACTTCCTTGATATTCTTTACGCCATACACCTCCAGATTGTTTACAACAGCCGCTTCGCGCGCATTCTGCTCAGGCAGGATAAAACGTTTAAAGCCCTCTTCACGGGCTTTAATAGCAATGGGGAGCACACCTTTTATTGGTTGCAAACTGCCATCGAGCGACAATTCGCCCATCAGCAGACAACCTTCCAAGCTAGACGCGTCCAACTGCTCAGCGGCTGCAAGAATACCTATCGCCAAAGGGAGGTCGTAGGCAGAACCCTCCTTGCGTATATCTGCCGGAGCCATATTGACGACAATCCGATTACGGGGAAACTGGTAACCACTGACCTGAAGGGCAGAAATAATGCGTTCATGACTCTCGCGCACAGCCACATCAGGAAGGCCTACCAGAAAAAATTGAATACCTTTCGTGCAATTTACCTCAATGGTAACCACAGTAGCAGAGATACCCTGCACAGCAGCCGCATACGACTTTACTAACATAGAGTTTAATCTTTATCCATCAACGTCTCCAGAGCTTTTTTAATCTCCATTCCATTCTCGGTTTTCAGCAAAATCTTGCCTTCTTCATCAATCAGGAAGCAACGGGGAAGTGCGCTTACATTATATAAGTTGAGCATCATGGCTGCCTGACCGGCAGAATCGGTTACCAGATTCCATCGGATGGAGTCCTTCAAAAGCAAAGAACGTACCTCCTTCTGGTTATCATCCAGACTGATTACCAATATATCCAACTTATCTTTCGGAAACTTAGCGACAATATCATCCAGATAGAGGTTTTCCGTCTGGCACATATCGCACCATGGAGCCGTGAAGGTAAGTAATACATATTTCTGAGGAAAAGAATCCAAACTAATAGACGAGCCATACACATTCGTCACCGTAAAGCCAGGAGCCTCAGCCCCTAAAGCAGTACGTTTGGCTTTTGCACTGTACTCTTTCAAATTCTTTACCAAATAATTATCTTTCAACTTAGGGCTCAGCACAGCCAGCAGTTCGTCCATCCGGCGCGTATCGTCAGTATTGGCAAAGTAATGCTCAATCAGCACAACTGACGCCAATTCTTCCGGATTTGCCTGTACATAGTTATGAGCCTGCTCACTGATCTGGTGGTTTACGTTGCTCAGACGGGAGCTAATGTCCATTTCGTCCGTAACAGCGCTACTGCTTTCCTTCTTATTCAGCATGTTTTTATTCAAGAGATTGATCAGGTCGGCTTGTTCTTTCAGCAAAGGAGCTATCTCCTTTCGCATTGCGGAAAGCTTATCGTTGATCCGTCCGCCTTTCACTTGGATTAATGTCGGATAAAGAATATCTCCAGTAATTGTCACCTTCTCATTGGGCTCAAGATAGGCGGTCAGCCATTGTTGTTTGTTTTCAAAAAAGAGGGTAACGCTGTGAAAACCTTCTTGCGTTTGGTCTATAAGAAACTGGCCGGGCTTTTCACACGTAACAGTATCAACCAGTTTTCCATTTTCACTTTCAAATACGGCATAAAGTGTTTGTTCTCCCAGATTAGAGATTTTACCCTCTATCCGGTAGGTCGCATCGGTGCCACATGCTGACAGCGACAGCACAAATCCAAGTATCAGTAATAACTTTTTCATTCAGTTTTCTAGACTCCCTGTTAGAAGAGGTATAGTTTGCGGTAAAGTTACTAATATATTTCAATTTAGCTTAATTAATACATCAAAAAGCGTTCATACATTAAAAAAAAGATGAAAACCGCCCATATAAGCCGTCTTTAAAGCTAAAAAAGGGTGTCCCTTTTGGGAACACCCTTTTATATCGACTCATACAATCACCTTGGCATGGACTTGCTGCAGGCTCTGTATTCGTTTTGTTTTAATTACAATTTAGGGCCAGCAACTACTAAAGCCTTGCCTGCTTCGTTACCTGTGAACTTGGAGAAGTTCTTAGTGAAACGAGCTGCCAGATCTTTTGCTTTTTCTGTCCACTGTGCTGCGTCAGCATAGGTGTCACGAGGATCAAGGATATTAGGATCTACACCCGGAAGAGCTGTCGGAACAACGAAGTCGAAGAACGGCATTGTCTTTGTAGGAGCCTTGTCGATAGAACCGTCGAGGATAGCATCAATAATACCACGTGTGTCGCGGATAGAGATACGTTTGCCAGTACCATTCCAACCTGTGTTCACCAAGTATGCCTTAGCACCTGTCTTTTCCATCTTCTTTACCAATTCCTCAGCATATTTTGTAGGATGCAAGCTCAAGAAAGCAGCACCGAAACAAGCAGAGAATGTAGGCGTCGGTTCCGTGATACCACGTTCCGTACCGGCCAACTTAGCAGTAAATCCTGATAAGAAGTAGTATTGAGCCTGTGCAGGTGTCAAAATAGATACTGGAGGCAATACACCGAAGGCATCAGCAGACAAGAAAATAACTTGTTTAGCGTGAGGACCTTTAGACACCGGTTTAACGATGTTTTCGATATGATAGATAGGATAAGAAACACGTGTGTTTTCAGTAACGCTCTTATCAGCGAAATCAATTGTACCGTCAGCAGCAACTGTTACGTTTTCAAGCAATGCGTCGCGACGGATAGCGTTGTAGATGTCCGGCTCGCTGTCCTTATCCAAGTTGATAACCTTTGCGTAGCAACCACCTTCATAGTTGAACACACCTTCGTCATCCCATCCGTGCTCGTCGTCACCAATCAGCTGACGTTTCGGGTCGGTAGACAATGTAGTCTTACCTGTACCAGACAAACCGAAGAAGATAGCAGAGCTTGTACCAGCCATGTCTGTGTTAGCAGAGCAGTGCATAGAAGCAATACCACGCAACGGGTTCAAGTAGTTCATGATAGAGAACATACCTTTTTTCATTTCGCCGCCGTACCAAGTGTTCAAGATTACTTGCTCGTTAGCTTTCAAGTTGAAAACAGTAGCTGTTTCTGAGTTCAAACCCAGTTCTTTGAAGTTTTCTACTTTTGCTTTTGAAGCGTTGAACGATACGAAGTCCGGTTCGCCGTATTCAGCCAATTCCTCAGCTGTAGGGCGGATGAACATGTTCATTACGAAATGAGCCTGCCAAGCTACTTCCATGATGAAACGTACTTTCAAGCGAGTAGCTGCATTGGCACCGCAGAATGTATCAATAACAAACAAACGTTTGCCAGACAATTGTTTTACGGCTTTAGCCTTCAAGTCTGCCCAAGCTGCTTCTGTGCAAGGCTTGTTGTCGTTTTTGTATTCGTCTGAAGTCCACCATACAGAATCGTTAGAAGCTTCGTTTGCAACAAAGAATTTATCTTTAGGAGAACGACCTGTATAGATACCGGTCATTACGTTTACAGCACCAAGTTCAGTTACTTGACCTTTTTCAAAACCTTCCAAACCGGGTTTTGTTTCTTCAGCGAACAATACATCATAAGACGGGTTATGCAGAACTTCCGTTGCGCCTACAATACCGTACTTGCTTAAATCTAAATTAGCCATCTTGTAAATAATTTAAATGATTGACTTTATATAACTTCTCTCTCTTCTAAAAACGAAAAAGGCGATGGCAGGATAAGCATTCATTGGAAGCTTGTCGTCGCTTCGCCTTGTAAACCACAGTACAAAAGTAATACATTTTTTTAGAGTGGATACGGTATTAAGGAAATTTTTCAGTAATATCTATTCTTTTCCATGCCGTTAACAAAGCAGCCCATTCAATTGCAAAGTTGAGGTTGCAATACGTTAGGAATTATGTAAGCAAGAGTAGCCGACAGCTGTGCTACATCGCAGACGCGTTAGCTCATAACACACAATATATTAATGAAAAGATCGGACGTTTTGTCTTTTTGCCTATCTGTTATTATTCTTTTGAGCCAGCTCAAAATTGATTTTCACCATGCTCGTAACCTATTTTGAGCCTGCTCAAAATAGATTTCGAGCTTGCCCAAACGCATAATAAGAGTAATACTTTGAACTAATTATTAGCATCGAAAGTACTAATCGTTCGGACGAATGACTTACAAGATTCAAACCATCTGTTTTTAAGCTTTAAACTTATTTTTAGTACGGTTGCTATGCAGTGGGTATTCTTTAATACGTATATACGTACATATTGCTTTTTTCCGTACCTTTGCACCTACAAACATTTTAGCATTATTCATTATGTCACAATTATTTCCAACTAATCTGCCTAACAAAGTGGCAGATATGAGTTTGGCAGATTTCGGCCGCAAGGAAATCGAAATCTCCGAACACGAAATGCCGGGACTGATGGCGCTTCGAAAGAAGTATGCCAATCAGCAACCTTTAAAGGGTGCACGCATCACCGGCTCACTGCACATGACGATTCAGACGGCAGTGTTAATCGAAACATTAGTTGCGTTAGGAGCCGATGTACGCTGGGCAAGCTGCAACATCTTCTTCACACAAGATCATGCCGCTGCCGCTATCGCGGCTACCGGTGTCCCCGTATTTGCCTGGAAAGGCGAAACACTGGAAGAGTACTGGTGGTGTACCGACATGGCGCTTCGTTTCCCCAACGGAAAAGGACCACACATGATTGTAGATGATGGCGGAGACGCTTCACTGCTGGTTCACATGGGTTACCGCGCAGAGAATGATGCAACAGTAATCGACCATGCCGGTGATAATCACGAAGAACAAGTCATACTGGACACTCTTCATCGCATCCTGAGCGAAGACAACGGCCGTTGGCACCGCACAGTAGCAGAGATGAAAGGCGTGTCGGAAGAGACAACGACCGGTGTACACCGCCTCTATCAGATGATGGAAAAGGGAGAACTGCTTGTCCCGGCCATTAACGTGAACGACTCGGTGACGAAATCGAAGTTCGACAACCTATATGGTTGCCGCGAATCATTGGCCGATGGCATCAAGCGTGCTACCGACGTCATGATTGCAGGTAAAGTAGTCGTAGTAGCCGGATACGGTGACGTGGGCAAAGGTTGCTCGCATTCGATGCGTACCTATGGCGCCCGTGTGCTCGTAACCGAAGTGGATCCGATCTGCGCCCTGCAGGCTGCTATGGAAGGTTTCGAAGTAACGACTATGGAAGAGGCTGTTAAGGAAGGCAATATCTTTGTTACAACAACCGGAAACTGCGACATCCTGACCATCGACCACCTTTCACAGATGAAGGATCAGGCAATTGTTTGTAACATTGGCCATTTCGACAACGAGATACAAGTAGACAAGCTGGTAAACTATCCGGGAATAAAGCATCTGAACATTAAGCCTCAGGTAGACAAATATACTTTCCCGACGGGAAATTGCATCTTCCTGCTGGCCGAAGGTCGCTTGGTAAACTTGGGTTGTGCAACCGGACACCCTTCGTTTGTGATGAGCAATTCATTCACCAATCAGACATTGGCTCAGATAGACCTCTGGACTATGCCTTACGAGGTCGGTGTATATCGCCTGCCCAAACGTTTGGACGAAGAGGTAGCTCGCCTACATTTGGAGCGTATCGGCGTAAAACTATCCACCTTGTCGACTAAACAGGCCGACTATATTGGTGTACCAGTGGAAGGTCCGTATAAGCCTGATCATTATAGGTATTAATCCCCCTAAAATAAAACAGGGGACTTTTGATTTCAAAAGAAGGGACTTTTGCAATCGAAAGTCCCTTCTTTTGAAATCAAAAGTCCCCTACTTCGTAATATACACTTATTAGTTATGAAAATCGCTATCCTCTCTCCTATTTACCCTTATCGTGGCGGCATCGCCCAGTTTAGCGCCATGCTTTACACTCAATTGACGAAAGAAGGACACGAAGTAAAAGCTTTCAACTTTACACGCCTATATCCTGACCGTCTTTTCCCGGGTAAAACACAATATGTAGAAGAAGGAGACCATGCCATAGCTATAGACAGCGTACGAACGTTGGATAGCATCAATCCGCTCAGCTACTTCACCACCGTGAAAGAGATAAAGGCCTATGCGCCGGATGTATTGATCATCAGCTACTGGATGTCTTTCTTCGTTCCCGGATATGCCCATATAGCCAACCGAATGAAGAAACATTGCAAAGTAATAACCCTCATCCACAACGCGATTCCCCATGAACCTCGCTTCTTCGACAAGCCGATGGCCTCCCTGCTGTTCCGGCAATGCCACGGCTTTATTGTGATGAGTGATACGGTGCGAAACGACCTTCAGACGCTTTGCCCCGGAGCAAAATACATACTCAACCCACATCCCTTATACGATCATTTTGGCACTAAAATAGAAAAGACAGAAGCTTGCCGCCAATTAGGTATCTTTTCTGATAAGAAAACACTCCTGTTCTTCGGGCTTATCCGCGATTATAAAGGGTTGGATCTGCTTATTGATGCCATCGGAAGCCTCGATGATAGCTACCAGCTCTTGATAGCCGGCGAATGTTATGGCCGCTTCGACAAATACCAACAACAGATAGACGCCTCCCCCGCTCGCGAACGTATCTTCACGCACAACCGTTATGTCGGCGACGATGAGATCCCCTTGTTCTTCTCTGCTGCCGATACGCTGGTGCTCCCCTACCGTTCCGCCACCCAGAGTGGTGTCGTTTCAGTAGCCTACCATTATAACCTTCCGATGCTTAGCACACCTGTAGGAGACTTCCCGCAGAGTATAGCCCATCCCGGCACAGGCATAGTTGTGCCTGAAACATCCGCTACGGCCATCACAAAAGGTGTACAAGAGCTATTCAGACCCGAAATATACGCCCAATTCTCGGAGCATATAGCCAAAGAAAAAGCAGCTCTCTCGTGGGGAAACCTCACGAAAAAGCTGCTTCACTTTATAGAAACAGAATGCTAAGAGATGCTAAGCAGGCTTACTCCTGCACCTTCGCTTCCGGTTTTTTCAACGCTTTCCATATAGAATAGCCAATAGCTACAACGAGCAACAGCAGAATCATAAACGAGCCGTAAGCGGCAATGTTGGCTGCTGCTATATATCCATCGGGCACAAATTCGAACACCACTTGATGTGCTCCTGCCGGAATCAGCATGGCACGAAGCGTCCAATCAGCACGAAAATGAGGGACAGGCTTTCCGTCAACCGTAGCCTTCCAACCGGGCTGATAGTACACCTCAGAAAACACAGCCAGCTGATCGGTGGCGGAAGTCGTACTATATACTAACTTATTCGGGCGATAACTATCCAACGTAATGCGTGCAGTCGAATCCAAACTAGGAGTAAACCCTTTCAAATCTGCAGCAAAGCGCTTATCCACTACCGCCGTTTCTAGCGGGTTGATCGTGTTAAGCGCTGCAATCTCAGCATCCGCATTCTCCACCACCTCAACCTTCGGCACAAACCACGCATTGCCATAAGCAAAAGGATTGCGCAAAGGTGGCTGTTCGGGGTTATAGATGATGTAACGAGTGTTCAGCATATTAAGTGAAGGAGATTGTGCCAAAGCGCCCATCACGTCAGCAGGCGTTTTCGCTTGCTGTAGGGCAGCCATAATACCATTCAGTTCTCCTGAAAGGCGATGGTCTATCAACTCTTGATAGCGCCTCAGTTTGGCGGCATGATATCCACCTATTGAATGGTGATAATAGGATGTATTAGTTTCCTGAAACGGATTGTTCAGATTGATAACGCGATAAGAAGGATCAACATCCTTGAATATCTCATTATCGGCAACCGAAGGCTTATAAACCTCAGCCGATGTTTCGTTCACAAAGTTCGTCTCGTTCAGGTAACGTTTGTCCACTGTCCATAAGTCAGCCAATATCAGTATCGCAACAGCCGCCGCAACAACCGTAGCCGCCGTCTGCTTGTTTTTTGCCTTAACGAACCAGAACAGCAATGCAGCCCCAGCCAGAATAAAGAGCAAAGAACGCAGAGCATCCGCCGAAGCCATAGAAGCACGGTCTGCCAGTAACGCATTGTAGTACCAATCAGGCAACTGATATTGCGCGTCAAAAGAGGAATGGAAGTCCAACAACATCGTTGGCATCCCCCAAACAACCAGACAAAGACCACCCGTGATAGCCAGCGCACCGATCATACCCCGTTTAAACGTAGCTGCATCGACCTTTTGAGCCAGAATCTCCTTCAATCCCCAAATGGCAATGATAGGAAACACCAATCCCGGAATCACCAGCGCCATCTCCACCGTGCGGAATTTGTTATACATTGGCAGGTAATGGAACATAAAGGTATTAAACGTATCGAAGTTCCGCCCAAATGCCAGAAGGATCAAAAACGCGGAACCGGCAAACATCCACCACTTCATCCGGTTGCGAATAACGAACATCCCCAACACAAATAGGAAGCAGACCAAAGCACCAAAGTAAACCGGTCCGGAGGTAAAGGGCTTATCGCCCCAATAGGTGTATGTCTGCACATCAGCACCTACCTGAGCGCCCTTTGCCTTCAGTTCCTTATATAATTCGGAATCGCTACCCAACGTTCCGCCTGACGAACCTCCATAAGCGTTCGGCACTAATAAGGTGAGCAACTCCCCTTTCCCATAACTCCATTGAAAGGCATAATCCTTATCCAGTCCGGAAGAGATCTTCTCGCCACTAGGCGTTGTTGTGGTCAGCTCCGTAGCACCACGGGTAGAGTTTTTACCCAAGTCCCAGTTGGAATACATCCCCGAAGCATTAGGCAACACAGCCACCAGCACACAAACCGCCATGACGGCCGTAACCTTCGCCAACTCAACGAAAGCCTTCTGCTTAATCGACCAAACAACATAGCCGATATAGATGAAAAGACAAAGCAAAACCAAGTAATAGGTAATCTGTATATGTCCGTTACCAATCGAAAGAGCAACCCCCAGAAGGAACAACACCGTCCCCCACAAATACTTTCGCCTAAAGAGCAAAGCCATTCCTGCCAGCACAATAGGCATATAGGCAATCACATACGCCTTGGTGATATGTCCCGCCTCAATAATAATAATGTTATATGAAGCCAAGGCAAAAGCCAGTGCACCGGCAATCGCCAGCCACCAATTCACACCCATTACGCACATCAAGATATAAAAACAAATCAATCCCGTAAACACCATTCCGGCATGAAGATATCCCACACTCTTGAGAGGTGTCTCTACCACACCGTAACCGGGCAACTTCGGTGCAGGCGATCCATATCCCGACGTGTATGGCATTCCTCCAAACATAGCGTCAGACCATACGCTAAACTCTCCCGGCTGTGCCGTCTTTGCATACTTATCCATCTGGCTATGCCCCATTCCATTCGCCTTATCCATATCTCCTTGGCGAAGTGTCTTCCCATCGAACACAGCCGGCGAGAAGTACGTCATCGACAACACCAGAAAAACAATCACGGCCGCAACATGCTTGCCCCACTTTTTTACTAAACTCTGCATATAATTCTATTTTGTTTCAGTCATCTGTCTTTACTTTATACTCTCCCCTTTAGCCACTTCGCCGTATAAAAACGAAGGGCAAACCAACCATGCATCAAGACTGTGGACAGCATACCATAATGTACGCACATAATAGCATACCGCTCCTTCAACGAAGCCTTGCGATGGACACTACTCATTCCCTCTTCCAGAAAATTAGAAAGCGTCCGCTGCGAATTATAAACACGCTCCGCCTTTTTGAGACATTGGATGCACCAGTCATAATCGGCACTCAACCGATAATTCATATTATATAACGGAGCAATCTCCCTTTTTGGTATAAATGACTGGTGACAAACAAGCATACCCCTCCGGAAACTCCTCCAAGTAAGCCTCAATGGTGCTTTCAGCCGTCGCATCCCCAAGAACATTCCGTCCGCATCTACAATAGCCGTTTCACCATAGATCACGTCCGGCAATCCACTCTTCTTCTGGATAGCAGCAGAAAGGCGCTGCACCGTGTCCGACGTATAAAGTGTGTCTCCGGCATTAATAAACCACACATAATCGCCCGTAGCCCGTTTAAGTCCCTTATTCATGGCATCATACAGCCCCTTATCCGGCTCACTGACCCAGAAAGAGACCCCCGAAGCATACTGCTTAATAATATCCACCGTCCCATCCGTCGAAGCCCCGTCAATAATGATATACTCAATATTAGGATACGATTGGCTCAACACACTTAGCATCGTGCGTTCCAACCACTGGGAAGCATTATAAGTGATGGTAATGATAGAGAATTGAGGTTGCATCATTTTTGTTTCTATTTTTCGCTCGGAAATACTTAGCTGTTCAGATAGTCCCATGGTTACTCAAACACGAAGTCGTATCAAGAAGAACTGCTTCTTCGTTATAGCAGGGGACGATGATAGAGAGACAAGAAGAAGAGAGAGTCGTCATAACTGTTTTTTATCTTTAACAATGTTCTTCAGACCTTTGGGTTGTCCGATATTTTTGTTGCGGATGCTTTGGTGTTGCAGGGTAAAGCCGTTCTAATTTCTCCTCGTCTATCATACGAGGAATAATTTTATTTATAAGGTATGAAGGCTCTCTTTGAATGATTCCGGCAATCTCATCCAACGAAATATAATCTACAGAGGCCGATCTGATTAATTCACATATATCAGCATAACACATATATCTCTTTTGCACAATTACACTTTCAACCTTTCCCGAATTACTTTTTAGTTCTATAACAATAGAATCGGGGAATACTGAGCCTTACCGACCAATAATGCACCCGGATTCTTAAATGTATAATGATCTTTCCATTGCTCAATTGTAATATTACTCAAGTTTCGGAAGTAACTTTCCTGAAGTGACCTTAAAATAGAAATATCCGAATCTCCTTTCACAGACATAA
>JAVVRI010000073.1:0-15633 GCA_036654795.1 Tannerellaceae bacterium | reverse complement strand
GTCCTCATTCATAGCTGCACTTGTTTAATACGTTATCACAAAGATAGAAACTTTCTGCAAAAGGCGCTTCCTCTTAGTGGACTTTTTTTCCCTGAAGCCTTGACAGAATCAGTTAGGATGGGGTCGGAGGAATCGTTACCCAAACGGAAAGAATCACTAATATTCTGCCTTATGGAAAAGATACTTTATAATTCGTACTTGCTATTTGAATCTACGTTTCTACTATGAGCCGTTTTAAACGGTATATTTCAGAGTTTTTTTTATAACTTTGCGAGTCATAACGCGCAGGTACGTTAAAGTGCCTGTACTTAAAAGCTAAGGAGTGATGAAAAGAATACTTATTCCGCTGTGTCTGGTACTAGGAAGTCACGTGGCAAACGGGCAGCGATCGTATCAGGCAGAAGCGCCTAACCGTCTGTTTATTGAGGGCAGGGAGTTGTTTACACTAAAGAACTATACAGGTTGTATAGACAAACTGGAAGCCTACAAGCAGCAGGCTGCAGATGCTGACTTGATTCAGGAAGCAGACTACATGCTGGTTTGTGCTGCCTACGAACAGGGGCGACCGAATGCGGGCGACCGGTTAAAGGACTATCTGGAAGCTTATCCCGCCTCACGCCACAGCGATGAAGTGAATTACTTGATTGCCTCTACCCATTTCGGTCAGGGGGAATATAAAAAAGCAATCTTCTGGTTCAACCAATCGAACCTCGACCTGCTCAGCCCCGTGCAACAGGAGACGTACTGCTTCCGCCTAGCCTACTCGCTGTTGCAAACAGGAGAGATGGAGAAGGCGCGCGGATACTTCGCCCGAATCGGACAGATCGGTACAACGTATAAAGAGGCGGCAACTTATTACATCGCTTACATCGACTACGCAACAGGGAAATACAACAATGCACTGATCGAGTTTGCCCGCCTAAAAGAACGGCCTACCTACCGAGAGCAGTCACTTTACTACATCACGCAGATCTATTTTATCCAAAACAAATACGAAAAGGTAATCAAAGAGGGCGAAGAGCTCCTGTCCGCCTATCCGGAGAGTAAGAACAATACGGAGGTATATCGCCTGCTGGGTAATTCCTTCTATCACCTAGACAATCAGGAGAAGGCCATCAACATTCTGAGCAAATATGTCTCCAGCACCGACAGTCCGCTACGGGGCGACCTCTATCTGCTGGGAGTATGTTATTACAATAAAGGAAACTATAACAGCGCCGTAAACGCGCTAGGCAGCACAGTGCGCGAAAACGACGCACTGACGCAAAATGCCTACCTCTACCTCGGTCAGTCTTACCTGAAGTTGAACGATAAGAACAATGCCCGCATGGCCTTCGAAGTAGCGGCAACCTCCTCGTTCGACAGACAGATCAAGGAGGCAGCGATGTATAACTACGCCCTGCTGATCCATTCCACCGCCTTTACCGGCTTTGGCGAATCGGTCACCATCTTCGAGGATTTTCTGAACGACTTTCCCAACTCCACCTATTCGGATAAAGTGAACGACTATCTGGTAGAAGTCTACCTGACCACCAAGAACTACAAAGCAGCGCTGACGTCGATAGACAAGATCAAACATCCCAGCACCAAGATCATGGAAGCAAAACAGGACATACTCTTCCAACTCGGTACGCAAGCCTTTGCCAACAATAAGCAAGATGAGGCGGTCGAGCTCTTTAGCCAAGCCATCAATCTAGGCAGTTACGATCTGTTAGCACGCAACGATGCCTACTTCTGGCGCGGCGAGTCATACTATCGCCTTGGCGACTATGGACAGGCCATCTCCGACTATCGCACTTTCCTGAACAATACACGGCAGAAGAATACCGAAATGTATCTGCTGGCGCATTACAATTTGGGATATAGCAACTTCAAACTAAAGAAATATAGCGACGCTCTGACCTACTTCCGCCAATACATCGAGCTGGAAGGAAACCAACAAGTACCTGCTTTTGCCGATGCCCATAACCGCGTGGGCGATTGCCTATTCTACAACCGCCAGTTTGGCGCAGCAGAAGAAAGCTATACGCACGCAGCACAACTACAACCGTCAGCCGGAGACTACTCCATCTACCAAAAAGGCTTCCTGCTCGGCCTGCAAAAAAACTATAAGGGAAAGGTTAGCACAATGGACAAACTGCTGCGAGACTATCCCGAATCTCAATATGCTGACGACGCACTGTTCGAGAAAGGACGCGCCTATGTGTTGCTCGAAAACAACACCTCGGCAATCAGCACCTTCGAACAACTGACTGAGCGTTTCCCGCAAAGCAGTCTGACGCGCAAAGCCGGCATCCAATTGGGCTTGCTCTACTTCAACAACAACCAGCCTGAAAAGGCAGCCACCGCCTACAAACAGGTGATCAGCAATTACCCCGGAAGCGATGAAGCCAAGACAGCCCTGCAAGACCTGAAATCCGTCTACATCGACCTCAACGACATCAGCAGCTTTGCTGCCTATGCCAACTCGCTTGGCGGAGGAAACCGCTTCGAAGTGAGCGAGCAAGACTCACTTACCTATCTGGCAGCAGAAAAGCTCTTCATGCGCGGCGACAATGACGGCGCCCGCCGTAGCCTCGTCAATTATCTGCAATCGTTTCCACAAGGAGCCTTCAGCTCGAATGCAAACTACTACCTCGGCAGCATTGCCTTTTCGCGCAAGGAGTACGACGAGGCCAAACACCTCTTTGCCCTCGTAATAAAAAGCGGAGACACGAAGTATATGGAAGAATCGGTAGCCCGCAAAGCGGACATTGAATATACCCAAAAAGATTATACAGCTGCTATGGAGAGCTTCAAACACCTCCAGCTAGTCGCCGAAGACCCCGCCAACAAGCAGGCTGCCCGCCTTGGACTTATGCGCTGCGCACAGCTGACCGGACAACACAAGGAGGCGCTCCTTGCGGCTGACGAGATGCTGAAAGCACCCAAACTATCTCCCGAACTAAATACCGAAGCCCGCTACGTACGCGCCAAGGCCTACATCAGCCTAAAGGAAGAGAGCAAAGCCCTCAACGACCTGAAAGAACTAAGCAAAGACACCCGCACCACGCAGGGCGCCGAGGCAAAATACCTATTGGCTCAGCTCTACTATGACGGAAACGACAACAAGAATGCCGAGAAGGTATTGATGAACTTCATCGAGGACGGCACTCCCCACTCCTATTGGTTAGCACGCGGATTCATCCTTCTGGCCGACGTCTACATCCGTCAGGGAGATGACTTTCAGGCACGACAGTATCTGACCAGCCTGCAAAACAACTACAAGGGCAAGGATGACATTGCCGGCATGATAGAAAACAGATTAGGTAAACTAAAGAAATAAGATGACAGTAATAATGAAGACGACACACAATATAAAAGCGCTCTGCGCAGTAGTCCTGCTCGGCACTGCCGCGGCGGTGAATGCACAAGAAGACGTTAGTAAGGAAAAGAATCTGAATCGCGAAATGACATTGGAGCGCGAATACGACCCCTCTGTGCAAGACGCCAGCAAAATAAACACCCTTCCACCCGTTAAGGAGCCGGAGATAAAGAAGATGCCAATCAGCTACAGTTCGTTCACCGTGCCGGCCAATCCGGAAAAGGAAATCGGGCTACTGCCATCGGGAAACATCCTAACGGAGATGAATTACAACAAACGCCGCGGTTACCTGAACTTCGGTATCGGTACCTATATGAACATTAAAGGAGACTTTGGCTACCACATCCTCTCTACTAAGAAAGATCAGCTGAACGTATTCCTCAGCCATCGCTCCAGCAACGGAAAGATAAAGTACATCCAATATGACGAGAAGGCAAAGGCAAAGATTAACGACAACTTAGGCGGTATAAACTTCAAGCACGAATTCGAGCAGTTAGCCCTCAACCTAGGCGCACGCTATGGATACTCAGCCTTCAATTACTACGGTTTGCCGATGGAGAATCTGCAATTTCCACCAACAACACCCCCCAGTAACGTCCCTTATCTGAAAGAAGCAGACCGCAGCACAAACCAAGTAAACCAGCAGATACGCTTCAATGCAGGCGTTGAGTCGAAAGAAGAAGCACCGGTAGGCTACCTGCTGGATATTGATTTCATCAACTTCTCGCACAAATACGGAGAAAGCAAGCTGGTAGACGGTGCAACGGAGAACACCATCGATGCCAAGTTCGACCTGAACGCAGCCTTTGGCGGTAACCAGAAGATTGGCTTGGGTGGCAACGTGGTCTACTTCGCCTACAGCTTGCCGGCAAAAGTAGAGCGCCCGAATGGTGGTGGTTATTACATCTCCGAGTTCGAGAACCATGCGGAAGCAACCCTCTCCCCCTACTATAAAGTGACCGGAGACAACTGGAACATAAAGCTGGGTGCAAACGTTATGTTTGTAACCGGAGAAGCAAAGAAGGTCATGGCCTCCCCTAACATCACGGCGGACATAGAGGTAGCCGAGAAGACTGTCCTTTATCTGACTGCGCTCGGTAAGCTTCATTCCAACAGCATGTACGAAGTAAGCCAACTGAACCGATATATCAACCCGACAAGAGAGATAACCCCCTCCTTCAACTGGCTAGACGCTACCCTGGGCATCAAGAGCGGTATTGCTCCGAACTTCTGGTTCGACATTTTTGCCGGTTACAAGATTACAAAGAACAATTGCTTCTTCGTACCCTCCAGAGGCTACGATAAAGGAGACTTCGGAAACTTCAGCACGGCCTTCGACGGCATCGACAGCAAGCAGCTCTTTGTAGGCGCCAATCTGAAATATAGCTACCAACAACTCTTCGATATCAACCTGAAGGGCGTATATAACAATTGGAAAGCCTCTTTGGGCGACGGATGGACACCCGGAGGAGACACCAAAGCTTACGGCATGCCGACCATGGAGCTTACGGCCGGCGTTACCGCACGACCGATGAAGAACCTAGCTCTGGCACTGGATTATTATCTGGCTATCGACCGCTATACCCATCTATTTGGGGCAGAGGATGTCAAGATGAAGAACATTAATGAGCTGAACCTAACCGGGACCTATACCTTTAACGACACCTTCGGTGCCTATATTAAGGTAAACAACCTGCTTTGCCAAAAGTATGAACTCCTCTACGGCTACCCGATGCAGAGCATCAGTGCCATGGTGGGGGTCAATATAAACTTCTAAGTGTATTTACCACTTCATCCCCGTAGCTGTGAAACAAAGTCTGTTACATAGGACTCTCCTTCTGCTTCTCCTGCTATCAGGCGGAGCAGGTGGAGTTGCGTCCATGAATCGGACAATGGAAGGCTCACCAGACAACTTCACTGACGTTTGCCAATTACCCATTCACCGTAAATAAATATATATGGACACACAGAAACAAGAAATTAAAACATTAAAGCAGACGGTGAAGCTGCTGGAACAGCTCTCCACCATCGGATTGGTCAGTATCGGGGTTGTACTGGTTTTCAATAAAGCATCCATCATTCCCTTCCTGATCGCTCTGCTGCTGGTCGTTCAGATCTATAAATCTATTGTCCGAAAAAAGCTGAAGCAGAAGGAATATCTGGAAAAGGAAGTGGAGGAACGCACAAAAGAGATCCGCTCGGAACGCGACGCCGTGCAGGAAGAGTCCGCCAAGCTCACTCAGGCACTAAACGAACTGGCCGAGACACAAGACGAACTGGTGCGTCAAGAGAAAATGGCCACCGTTGGACAACTCACCCAAGGACTTGTCGATCGCATCCTGAACCCACTGAACTACATCAACAACTTCACCAGCCTGTCCGCCAATCTGGCAAACGACCTACGCAGCAACTTGGAAAGCCAGCGGGAGAAGATAGACACGGAGGTGTACACCGATTCGCAAGAGTTGCTACACATGCTGGACAGTAATCTGGAGAAGATCACGGAGCACGGCGCCAACACCGTACGTGTCGTCAAAGCCATGGAGGAGCTACTAAAGGATAGACGCGGCAACACAATGCTGACAGACGTAAACGAACTCTGCCGCATCAATATAGACAAGCTGCGCAAAGCCTACAGTAAGGAGATTGAAGAGAAGCAAATCGCAATAGACTTTCACGGCCTGACGCTCTCTCTACTCTTGGAATTGAATGTAGAGCAGATGAGCAACGTAATGCTTTGTATGCTCAAAAACGCCATCTATGCTCTGCTTAAAAAAGCGGAAAAGGAGACCTTTAGTCCCCGAATAGAACTAAGTCTAAAGATAGAGAACGAACAGTTACTGATCACCCTACGCGACAACGGCATCGGCATCGAAGAGAACATACGGGAAAAGATATTTGCCCCCTTCTTCACCACCAAACCCTCCGGCGAAGCAGCCGGCGTAGGGCTCTACCTGAGCCGGGAGGTAATACAGAACCACCGGGGCACAATCAAAGTGGAAAGCGAGAAGAATGAATACACGGAGTTCCGGATAGCACTACCCGTCTATCAGCCCGTCCGGGAGACAGAACAATCAAACGAAGAGGGAGAAGAATAAGTATGGAAGAACAAAAAGTGGAAATAGAAAAACTGCAAATGCAGATAAGGAACCTTGAGAAGCTCTCTTCTCTCGGTATGTTGAGCGCCGGTATAGCACATGAGATACAAAATCCGCTCAACTTCGTTATTAACTTCAGCAAACTATCCGACAAACTAGTAGACGACCTAAAGGAGATCATTGAAGAAGAAAAGGAGATACTATCACCCGAACTGTGGGAAAAACTATCCGACATACGCGAAGAGCTGAACGAGACGCTAAGCGACCTACATACCAACCTGCAAAAGATAGAAGAACATGGCAACCGCGCCACCAGCATCATCCGTGGTATCCTGCTCTATTCCCGCGGAAAAGAGGACGAGTTCATGCCAACCAATATACAGCAACTCGTCAAGGAATATGTATGGCTCTCCTACCACTCCATGCGGGCAAACTACAAAGGATTCAACATCAGTTTACGAGAGCACTATGAGGAGAACCTGCCCCTCATCCCGCTGATCCCGCAAGACTTTAGTCGGGCAGTGCTCAACATTATGAACAATGCCTGCTACGCGGTGTATAGCAAAGCAAAAACAGCGCTGGCCGACTATCAGCCGATCATCACAATCGACTTGCATCAGGAGGATGGCAACATCCGCCTCACCATAGAAGACAACGGAACGGGCATGACAGACGAAGTGCGTGCAAAGATATTTACCGCCTTCTTCACAACCAAACCGATTGGCGAAGGTACTGGCCTAGGCCTCTCCATCACCCAATCCATCATTGAAGACAAACATCACGGGAAGATCGAACTGGACAGTCGCATGGGCGAATACACCCGCTTCTCCTTCCTTATTCCTTTCAATCAAAAATAAACAAACTGTTATGGCTATAAAGATATTAAGTGTTGACGACGAGTTAGACCTGGAAGTACTCCTAACACAATACTTCCGCAGGAAAATACGCAAAGGCGAGTATGAATTTGCATTTGCACACAACGGACTGGAAGCATTAAAGATATTGCTGGAAACGCCGGACTTCGACATTATCCTGAGCGACATCAATATGCCGGAGATGGACGGCCTCACCCTATTGACAAAGATTAACGAGATGCGCAACCCCGCCCTTAAATGTATCATGGTATCAGCCTATGGAGACATGGAGAACATCCGCACAGCCATGAACCGCGGTGCCTTCGACTTCGCCACCAAACCCATCGACATGAAAGACCTGGAATGTACCATCGAAAAGGCCGTAGAGCAAATCCTCTACATCAAAGAGGCCGAAGAGGAACACAGCCAGTTGGAATCCATCCGCTACGACCTAAGCGTGGCGCGAGACATCCAACAGTCCATTCTGCCCAAGGACTTTCCACCCTTCCCTCACCTACGCCAGTTCGACCTGTACGCCACAATGAAGGCAGCCAAATCAGTCGGCGGAGACTTCTACGACTTCTTCATGATAGATGATAATCACCTCGGCTTTTGCATTGCGGATGTATCCGACAAAGGAATACCGGCAGCCATCTTTATGGCCATCAGCCGTACCGTGATACGCGCCACCGCACGCCATCAATTATCGCCGGCAGTTTGCATGCGCGAATCGAACGAACTACTTTGCCGCGAAAGTGTGGACAGCATGTTTGTCACCGTATTTTATGCCATTATGAATATTCATACCGGAGAAGTCGTATTCTGCAACGGCGGCCATAACTGTCCGATTTATCTTCGAAAAAACGGAGAAGCATCCATGCTGCCCCTTACCGGCGGATTGGTGCTGGGCGTTGCTAACGGTGCGCCTTATGGCGAAAAGACCGTGCGCCTTGATCCGGGAGACAGTCTATTTCTCTATACCGACGGCGTAAACGAGGCCATGAATGCGAACTATCGCACCTACGGCGACGAGCGCCTGTTGGAAACCTGCCGAAGCATGCACGGACTGCCCCCGCGCCAAATGGTGGAGACAATGAATGCCTCGCTTGCCGCCTACGTAGGCGAAACTCTCCAAAGCGACGACATCACCATGCTGGCTTTAGTCTATAAAGGAGAAGCATAAAAACAGCTGACGAGAGTCTCCTGCTTAGTGATTATACATATCCTTATTGAAGAAATTCATAATCTTCATAAGCATAGAATGCGCCTCGACAGCAGGACTGTCGGGGTTAAGGGCAATGGCGGAAAGGTAATTGTTAAGGGCATGCGGAAAGTCGCCCTTTTTAGCATACGCACGGCCACGCAAGAAATAAGCCTCGTCCGAAGACGCGTTTTCGGCCAGCAGCACATCCAGAAGGCGGATAGCCTCGTCTGCATTGCCGGCTTCAATCAATTGTTTTATCTTATCCATATTCATTCATTATTAATCTGAAAGCAGGACAAAGATAGAGTAAATGCTTGCTTTTCACTTTATAAAAGCGCAAATAAAGCGGTTTTTTTATTACTGATATGACTTTACGTTAATTATTTGTGTAAGTTTGCACTCGATTTCTAATTAGGAAAGTACGTAAATATGCAAAAGAATCTGGTAATAGTGGAGTCCCCCGCAAAGGCAAAGACAATTGAGAAGTTCCTGGGAAAGGACTATAAAGTAATGTCGAGCTACGGGCACATCCGCGATTTGAAAACGAAAGAGTTTAGTATCGACGTCGAAAACAACTACGCCCCCGAGTATGTAGTACCCTCCGATAAAAAGAAGCTGGTTGCCGAATTGAAAGCCGCAGCAAAAAAAGCAGAACAAGTATGGCTCGCGTCCGATGAGGACCGCGAAGGAGAAGCCATTTCATGGCATCTATCAGAAGTTCTCGAGCTAAAGCCCGAAACAACCAAACGCATCGTCTTCCATGAAATAACAAAGACAGCCATCCTACATGCCATTGAGACGCCCCGTGAGATAGACACGAACCTAGTAAACGCTCAGCAAGCACGACGTATACTGGATCGCATCGTGGGTTTCGAACTTTCGCCCATTCTGTGGCGTAAGGTCAAGCCCTCCTTGTCGGCCGGACGCGTGCAGTCGGTAGCCGTACGCCTAGTCGTAGAGCGCGAACGCGAAATCAATGATTTCGTATCCGAAGCCGCCTTCCGCGTAATAGCCAGCTTTATGCTGCCGGACGGAACAACGCTGCTCAAAGCTGAACTAAACAAGCGCATCAAACGAATAAAAGAAGCTAGCTTGTTACTGGAATACTGTAAAGACGAATCGTTCACTATCGACGACATTACCATGAAGCCGGCAAAAAAGTCGCCGGCACCCCCATTCACCACCTCCACGCTTCAGCAGGAAGCTGCCCGAAAGCTCGGCTACTCCGTGTCGCAGACCATGATCGTGGCACAACGGTTGTATGAATCGGGATTAATCACCTATATGCGTACCGACTCTGTAAACTTAAGTGACTTGGCGCTGGGAACAGCTAAAGAGACCATTATTAGTACCTACGGAGAAAAATACTATCACTTCCGCCAATACCATACCAAGAGCAAAGGAGCACAAGAAGCCCATGAGGCCATCCGCCCTACTTATATAAGTACCGTAGAGATAGAAGGTAGCCCGCAGGAACAAAAGCTATACGAACTGATTCGTAAACGCACCGTTGCCAGCCAAATGGCCGATGCCGAACTGGAACGAACAACCATCTCTATCGGCATCAAGGATAAAAAGGAAAAGTTTGTAGCGGTAGGAGAAGTCCTATCATTCGACGGTTTCCTGCAAGTCTATCGCGAAGGATCAGACGAAGAGGGCGAGAAAGACCAAGAGAACAGCGGCCTGCTCCCACCCGTAAAGCTGCACGACCCGTTGCTACTGACTGAGATCATTGCTACCGAGCGCTTCACACAGCGTCCGGCACGCTACACCGAAGCCAGCTTGGTGCGCCGTATGGAGGAACTAGGCATTGGCCGTCCTTCCACCTACGCCCCAACCATCCAAACCATCCAGAACCGCGAATACGTGATAAAGGGAGACAAGGACGGAGCAGAGCGCAAATACAAAATAGTCAGCCTCATTGATGGCGAGATAAACACACAGGAGCGCACCGAAACCTTTGGAGCAGACCGAAACAAACTGATGCCAACCGATATCGGAATCGTGGTAAACGATTTCCTGATGGAATACTTCCCTTCCGTATTGGACTATAACTTCACGGCAAGCGTAGAAAAAGAATTTGATGCCGTAGCAGACGGAGAAATGATCTGGACAAGCGCCATAGACAAGTTCTACAAAATATTCCACCCAATCGTGGAGACGACAACGTCTATCAAAACTGAGCATAAAGTAGGTGAACGCGAACTAGGCATCGACCCCAAGAGCGGTAACCCCGTATATGTAAAAATTGGCCGCTACGGTCCGGTTGCACAGATCGGACAAGCTCATACAGAGGACAAAGAGGCTCCGAAGCCTCAGTTTGCTACCCTGATGAAGGGACAATCCATCGAAACACTGACACTCGAAGAGGCGCTAAAGCTATTCGAACTACCTCGTATACTCGGTGATTTCGAAGGAACAGAAATGGTTGCCGCCATCGGTCGCTTCGGCCCCTTTATCCGTCACGATGGAAAGTTCGTCTCAATCCCTAAGGAGTTCAACCCAATGACGATCACGCTGGCTGAAGCCATCGAACTATTGCAGGATAAACGCACGAAGGATGAGCAACGCTGCCTGAAAAAATTCGACGAAGACCCTGAGTTGGAGCTCTTGAACGGCCGTTACGGCCCTTACATCTCCTACCAGAAAGGTAACTATAAAATACCCAAAAACGTAGAGCCGGCAGAACTAACTCTGGCAGAATGTAAAGCAATCATTGCCGAAGCACAAGAAAAGCCCGCTACCAAAAAGCGTGGAAGCGGAGGACGAAAGAAGGCATAACGCTCTACTTACTTATGTAGTCACAATAAAAATGGCTCGTCAGCTAAAGAACATAGCTGACGAGCCATTTTATTTTGCTAACCGGACTACACCTCTACCCCCACAAACTCACGCAGGGCAAAGCCAATCAGGAAGCTGACCGCAGCTACGCTGAAGCTAAGAATTACCATCTCGGTAAAGCGCTTGCGGAAGCTTTCGCTACGGGCTACGGCGTAATAATAGTTGAAGAGGGCAATGATCAGCAGGGCGATGCAAAGCATCGTGCCGAGTGCCACCAATACATTCGATATAAAAACAAACGGCGCCACCAGCGCCACGACCGTAAAGACATAGGCAATACCTGTATAGACAGAAGCCTTAATGGGGTGCTTCCCCTCGCCACCTTCCGATTTGGTGGAAAGATACTCGGACGAGGCCATCGAGAGAGCTGCCGCAATGCCGGTAATACTACCGGTCAGTGCGATCAGTTTCGAATCGCTCAGCGCCAGCGTGAAGCCAGCTAGTGCGCCGGTAAACTCCACCAACGCATCGTTAAGTCCCAACACGACCGAACCCATATATTCCAGACGCTCCTCATTGATCATCCCGATCAGTACCTTTTCGTGCGCCTCTTCGTCGCGGGCAATTTGCTGTAATTCGGGATGATCCTTATAAGCCGCGTAGTTCTCCTTAGCACTACGCTCGCCATCCTCCATTAGTTTGATAGCAAAAGTGATACCTAGGATGCGAGCTAGCAAGTAGTACTTCAGGATCCGCCAACGAGCGGCCGTCGGCGTTTCGTTGGTTAGCTTGCGCAATATCTCGTAATGTCCCAACTCCTCATCTGCTATTCGGAGCAGTATTTGCTGATTGGCCGGATTCTTTTCGATTCGTGCCAATTTAGTATAGACAGTGCTTTCGGTCAGTTCATTCTTCTGAAAGCAAAGCAGTGCTCTGCGCGTCTTTTCGTTTAGGTTCATGGTTGTTTGTTACATACGTTCGGGGACGTCGATGCCTAGCAACGACATGCCCGATTTAATTATTTTAGCCACATTGGCCGACAATATCAGACGGAACTTCTTGAGCTCTTCGTTCTCTTCGCGCAGGATGGAGAAGTCATGATAGAACTGGTTATATTCCTTTACCAGATCATAAATGTAGTTGGCAATGAAGGCCGGACTATACTCCTTGCCTGCTTCGCGTACGGTGGAGGCATAGTCTGCTAGGAGCTGGATCATCGTCTCCTCCTTTTCCGAGAGTGCAAGGGTGGCGGGCAACTGTTCCGGTAGCGCGATGCCTTGCTCGGCTGCTTTACGCAGGACGGAGCAGATACGTGCATAGGTATATTGAATAAACGGACCTGTATTACCGTTGAAGTCGATAGACTCCTTCGGGTTGAAGGTCATATTCTTGCGAGGATCGACCTTGAGGATGAAATATTTCAGGGAACCCAGTCCGACGGTGCGCGAGATGGCTTCGGCTTCTGCCGGCGTCATTTCGTCCAGCTTACCCAGTTCTTGAGATACCTCGTGGGCGGTGTTGATCATTTCCGCCATTAGGTCGTCGGCATCTACCACCGTACCTTCGCGGCTCTTCATCTTCCCTTCGGGCAGTTCCACCATGCCGTACGAGAAGTGTACCAGCCCTTTGCCAAAAGCAAAGCCTAGCTTATCGAGCAGGATGGAGAGTACCTGAAAGTGGTAGTTCTGTTCATTCCCTACGACATAGATCATTTTATTGATAGGGTAATCGTCATAGCGAAGCTTGGCGGTACCGATATCCTGCGTCATATAGACCGAGGTTCCGTCGGCACGGAGCAGAAGCTTTTCGTCCAGTCCGTCGCCCGTCAGGTCTGCCCACACCGAACCATCTTCGCGGCGGTAGAAGACACCCTTTTCCAGTCCTTCCATCACCTTACCCTTGCCCTCAAGGTAGGTTTGCGATTCGTAATAGATCTTGTCGAAGTCGACGCCCATCATCTTGTAGGTCTCGTCGAAGCCGGCATACACCCAGCTGTTCATCATCGACCAAAGGGCTACGACCTCCTTATCGCCCGCCTCCCATTTCAGGAGCATGGCGCGTGCTTCGGCCATGAGCGCAGATTGCGCTTCTGCTTCTTTGTCGGTCAAGCCCTGTGCTTGCAGTTCCTTAAGTTCTTGTTTATAGTGTTTATCGAATAAGACGTAGAAGTCTCCAATCAGATGATCGCCCTTCTTGCCCGAAGATTCCGGAGTAACGCCTTCGCCCCACTTCTGCCAAGCAAGCATGGACTTACAGATGTGTATGCCGCGGTCGTTCACGATATTTGTCTTTACCACCTTATTACCATTTGCCTTCATAATCTCAGCGAGGCTAAAGCCCAGCAGATTGTTGCGCACGTGCCCCAAGTGGAGAGGTTTGTTGGTGTTAGGGGAAGAGTATTCAATCATTACCAGCGGAGACTGTTCCGTGACAGGCACGATACCATACGTCGGCTGGCTGTTAATATCGTTCAGCAATGCGATCCAGCAGAATGGCGCTACGGTTAGGTTAAGAAATCCTTTGATCACGTTGAATGCTGCCACGGCAGGTTCGTTGGCCAGCAGGTATTCACCTATCGCCTGAGCGGTCAGCTCCGGCGATTTCTTTGAAGCCCTGAGGAAGGGGAAAACGACAAGGGTAAGATGTCCCGTAAACTCTTTCTTAGTTTGTTGCAACTGCACCTGTGCCGCCGTCACCTCAGCTCCGTACAGCGCCTTAATACCGGCTATCACTGCGCCGGAAATCTGTTGTTCGATCACCATATTCTTATTTAACTCTATGTTCTGATTTGTTTATCGGCAAAGGTACATGATTATTTTGTAACAGGGCAAACGTTTGAAAGGAATCAGGGCAACGGCACCAAAATTAAGTTTTAACCCTAAAAACAGAATGGACTGAATCTTGTCATCCATTCGTCCGAACTATTAGTGCTTTCTATACCAACAGTTCGTTCAAAGCATTACTCTTATTATGCGTTTGGGCAAGCTCGTAATCTATTTTGAGCCTGCTCAAAATAGATTACGAGCATGGTAAAAATCAATTTTGAGCAGGCTCAAAAGTATAAAAACACAGAAGCAAAAAAGTAAAACATCCAATCTTTTTCATTAATCGATTATGCTTTCGTGGGTGGCGTTCGTAGTTATGAAGAACTTGAACAGTGGAGAAAAGCCAATCCACTGACAAACAGTTTGGATTGGCTACCCTAAATCAATTATTAATCTTCGATAATCAACCGTACACCTACATTATTGACTCGTTGCCAAGACAGGTAAACACGGCGGACTGTAGCAGTTGCGTCCTTTGGACGATCTATCCACGAGCCGCCACGAGCTACCACTTGTGCCGGATCAGCTTTCTGCTGTGCTTTCTCGCTATAAGGATAGGGAGCGTAAAAAGAGCGTGTCCACTCCTGCAAGTTACCGTGCATGTTGACTAAGCCAAAAGGATTTGCCTTGTAAGCGTACTTCTCTACCGGAATCATCAGACCGTCGTTCACCGTTGCTATTTTAGGTAGATAGTTATAATAAGGGAACCAAGGATTGTCTTTCTCCATCGGTTGCGGGTCGATGCCAGTTACAGCCATTTTCTCTAGTTGTACATCGGCTAAGTTCTCGAAAGCTCCAAAGTCTGCATCCATAACCCCGTACCAGAAAGATTGGTTGCTACCGGCGCGACAAGCCCATTCCCACTGCACTTCGGTAGGAAGCGTTACCTTCAATCCGGTTTTTCCGGAAAGAAGGCTGCAATACTTCATCGCCTCTTCGTAGCTTACTCGGATAACAGGTTGCTCCGGTTTATTGGCCGGATATCCGGGAGAGGTATGGTCTTTCCAGAACTGGGCGTAGATGCGGCTATCATGGCCTGCTACCAAAGCGTTATACTGCGCATTGGTCAGTTCTTTCTCCGCCATCCAGAAGCCTTGCTTTACTTCGGCTTTGTGTTCTGGCGCTTGGTCAGAATAACCCTTGTTGCTTCCCATTACAAACTTACCGGCAGGTACGCGAAGGAAGGTGATTTTCACGCCATCGGCCACTTCTATCTCTTTCTTCTGCCCTTTCTCTTTGGCAAGCATCGCACGGATATCATCGACAGACAGCGGCCAGCCTTTCTGCTTCACCTCTTTATAAGTTACCGGGGCTGCCTTTTCGGGGATTACGGGGGCTATTTCACCTTTGTCTTTCAGGTAAGAGGCATAATCGGCAAGCTCCTTGCGCCAATCTACGGCTGAATTGCTATACTTGGCAGCCAGCTCCATCCGACGTTGATATTGGTCGATACCATTGATAGAGTCCACATCAAACACCCCCCGTCCGGGAGCATTCATGTCGATCC
>JAVVRI010000072.1:0-15644 GCA_036654795.1 Tannerellaceae bacterium | reverse complement strand
TCCTGAAGATGGCTATTACTTTCGACGGCAAGCAGGTCTGGGTAAAGAGTCCGGAAAAGTAAAATCATACACGAATGCTACTTGCCTGCCTGCTCATTTCGGTACTCTCCGGGGGTGACGTGATAACGGCCTTTGAAGCATTTGCCGAAATAGCCGGGCGTAGCAAAGCCGCACTTCCAAGAGATTTCGCTAATGCTGAGTTCCGATGCCTGAATGAGTAGCTCGGCACTCTTGTTCAACTTTATTTGCAGGATAAAATCGTTTAGGGTCAATCCGCTGATGGCTTTGATCTTGGCGTATAGTTTCGAGCGGCTGATCCGTACTTCTGCACACCATTTATCTATATTAAACTCGCTGTTTTGCAAGTTGCTCTCAATCAGCTTTACCGACTGGTCGAGCAACTCCTGATCAAGACGGTTCGTGGCCAACTCAGCTGTTGGTAGGGTGGATTGGGAGGAGAGGTAATGCGCTTGCAGCTTTTGCCGGCTTTTCATGAAGTTTTTACATTTCAGAAGCAGCAACTCTAGGTTGAAAGGTTTCGTTATGTAACTGTCCGCTCCACACTGTAAGCCCTCAAACTCCTGTTCGAGCGATACTTTAGCAGTGAGCAGCAGGATGGGAATGTGCGAAGTCTCTCTGTTGTTCTTTAGCTGTTGGCAGAGTTCATAGCCTGAGAGGCGGGGCATCATGACGTCGCTGATGATTAAGTCTGGAATGACCTCGCATGCCACCTGCAATCCGATTTCTCCGTTCGTCGCTTTGTACACTCGGTAGATCGGTTCGAAAGCCTCTTCCAGAAGTGCGAGCAACTCTGTGTTGTCTTCTACGAGCAGGATGGAATACCTCTTCTCTGTCATCTCCTCCGGGCTTTCCTCTCTGGTGCGGGGCGTTTCCTCCGTGTCAAGATCATCCAATAGGAGGGAAAGCGGGGCGGAAGGAAGCAACTCCTCTTTGTGAGATTTCTTCTGCTCTGCTGTGAATTGACTCTCTCCCGGCAAGAGTGTGACGATGAATCGGGTAAGCTCGCCGGCCTGACTGCTGACACGGATCGTGCCTTGATGCTGAAGCACGATGCCGCGGGTAAGTGCCAGCCCGATACCACTGCCTGTGCCCGCCTGCTCACCGTCCACCTGATAGAACCGTTCGAATATGGTTTCCTTCTGATCGTCGGGAATCCCGCAGCCCGTGTCGGAAACAATGATCTCAACATCTGCCGAACGTCGGTTTACAGATAGGCTAATACTGCCTCCGGCCGGCGTATGTTTGAAGGCGTTTGAGAGCAGGTTGGTGAATACCTTTTTCATCTGTACCGGGTCGAACCATAGGTCTAGCTCCTCTTCGGATGCCTCAAAGGTGTAAGCTACTTTCCTGTTTTCCGCATATTCCGTGAAGATGTTGAAGATCTCTTTCAGGAAGGCGATGAGGTCTCTTTGGCTGACGTGGAGGGGCAATTCCTTTTGTTCCTGCCGCCTGAAGTCGAGTATCTCCGTAATAAGTTCCTGCACGTACAAGGTGTGTTTGTATATCTTGTTCAATTTCTTTTTCAGTAGTACGGGCAGACCACTGTTCATTAAGATCATTTCAAGCTGATTACTGATCAACGTGATGGGGGTGCGTATTTCATGAGATATGTTTGTGAAGAAACGAAGTTTGATCTGGTTCAACTCCTCGATGCGCTCCTTTTCCCGATGCTCCATGGCCAAAGATACTTTCAGGGCGGCTCTGCTTCGGTTGAAGCGGATCAGCCAGACCAGTAGGAGTATAAATAGAAGAAGGTAAAGAAGAAGAGCCGGGACGGAGGCATAGAACGGAGCATGCACAATAATCCGTAAGCTGATCTGCTTTTCGCTGTTTTCCGATTCTTGTACGAGCAGGTTATAGCTACCCGGTGGCAACGCCGTGTAGGTAAACGATTTGTGTTTGGCCGGCGTCCACTCTTTATCCAGCCCTTCCAGCTTATAGAGGAATAGGTCGTTGTCGGAGCTATAGTTGGAAGTAGCAAATTCAAAGCTCAGATTATTCTGATCGTATGCCACTTCAAGTGTACGGGTAAACGCGATGCTTTCCTTTAGGATGGAGGAGTGAGTGGCGATAGACACAGGCACATTGTTAATGGAAAGCTCGCTAAACCATAAATGGTAAGGCCTCCTCTCTGCATGCAGACTCCCTTCTTTGAGCGAAATAAGTCCTTTGATGCCACCTATAAACAACTCGTTGGTCGGTGGCGAGGCGTAAACACCACAATTGATGTTCAACGAGGAAAGAGGCGTCGTCTTGTTGAAGAACGTATGGTTGGACTTCTTGCTCTCCGGATCGAGCAACGTGATTCCGTGGTTGAAGGTGGCCAGTAGCTTCCCCTTGGGGAGAATGAGGAGCTGATGATAGGGGTTGGCCAGCAATTCGCCCGTCTCTTTACTATAACGAACTACCTCACCATCTTTCGGATCGTAGCGCACAATGCCTTTCCCTTCAACAACAAAGTAGATCCGCCCTTGCTCATCTTCGCACATGCTGTAGACGGTTGCTTTGTCGATGATGCTCTTTAACGTGTCCGGACTGCTAACCCGGTGGGTTTGCAGGTCAATGGCCTGCACATATTCGTCGGATGAAGACAGCCATAAGGTATTGGCGCGGCTTATGTACATGCTTTGCATATAGTTCTTTTCCGCAAGTGCTTCTTCACCGCCAAGCAGCGGGGAGAGTTCCAGTGTGTTCCTATCTAGCTTAAACAAACCACCCTGCGTCAGCACGATGACAAACTCCTTCCAAGGTTGCAGGCGGAGGATGATCTGGTGCTTCTTTTCTGCCATCCATTCGGATTGAATCGGCTTGAATTGCCCGTTGCCCGGCGTGTACGTCGTGAGTCCTTCCTGAAATGTTCCGATAAAGAGGCGCTCCTCTTCCCGGTCGAACCAGACGGCTTTTACGGTATGCAGCGCTTCGCCTCTTCCGGGTGCTTTCAGATGGCTGATCCGGTGAGTCTGTTTGTTCAATATATTTACACCTCCATTCTCCGTACCGATGTAAAGGTTGCCCTTTGCATCTTCCGTCATGTTGCCGAATATAAAGCCATGCAGAGCGGAAGGTTCGGCATCGTCCGCGGCGTAATAGGTGTATTGCTCCGTAACCGGATTGAAGTAATCAATGCCTCCGTAATAAGTGCCTACCCACATGCCTCCTTGCTGGTCGCGACAGATAGCGTAGACGGATGAATGGCTGAGCGACCAGGCAGAAGCACTGTTATACGTGACGTGGTCTATCCTCTCCGACGTGCCTGAAACAATGGTAAGTCCTTTATAAGTCCCAATCCAGACGTTCTTCTTCCCGTCCTCGTTGATGCAGCGTACTTGGTTGTTGATTAAGGGAGATGAGGTGCTTTCCTCTCTGAAATCAGTCCATTGGTTGGTTTGGGGGCAATAGCTCTTCGCCCCGTCAGCCGTAGTACCTACCCAAAGGTTTCTCCTCGAATCGAAAAACAGACAGGAGACGTCCACATTGGGTAGCATAAGGGATAACGCATTGCCCCGGTAGCAATAAAGCCCCCGGTCGGTTCCTATCCAAAGCGCCTCTTCTCCAAACAAAAGGGCAGTGATTGCGCCCGATGTGTCCGGCAGGGCGCAGATCTGTTTTGACGGTGCGTTGTCAGTATAGCTGAGTACTTTGTTTTGCAAGCAATAAAGCAATTTGCTTCGGGTATAACAGATGGTGTGCGTGTTAATTCGAGTGTCTACAAACCGTTCCGTCCGGATGTCGTAAGAGATCAATCGAGTGTTCGAAAGCATATAAAGCTTTTCCTCTCCATCCCCACAGATCGCATGTATATTGTTATGCTCGGCGCCCGGCAGATAGTCGGAGAGGGAATAGGAACGCAGCGTATTGTCGGAATAGACATTCAGATATTTGTTTCCAAACCAGATAGAGCCCAATTTATCTTGATAGATGGACGTAGCCGATGCATGCGACAACCCGTTGTCTACATTAATATGCGTGAAAAGGAATTCATTCGCGTAGCAGCAGGACGCGATGAATAAATATATTAGCAGTGTAATATATTTGTGCTTCTTCATGGGTATAGATCAATCATATGTCAAACGAATTACAACAGACGGCAAATATAGTTTATTTATTCGTAACGCAATCGCTCTTGCCGAAAGAAGAAATGTAAAACAACAGACTCCCCTTACAACTGTTGGTGATTGTTCTATCTTTTCTTACTTTTCAAACGAATTATTCATAAGCCGACAGCTATCAGCCTATAGACCGACAGTTGTCGGCTTATAGATTGACAATAGTCGGCTTATAGACCGACAGCTGTCGGTCTATGAATAAATAGGCATTTTTCAGGATAAAATAAACGATACAGAGGTATAAAACGATTGGATGCTGTGCCACCTTGATTGCTGACGCTTTGCTACATATCTTTGCATGATATGATGTACGAACAACGAACAATTAGAAAATAATCGGTACCTATTATAAAGGTTCTCTGAGTGAACGCGGATATTCTTTATGGTAAAATCGTGTATTCTGTAGTAAAATCGTACATTACTTGATAATACTAAAGAAGAAACGGCTTGTGTGAGAGACGGGAATGGCGATCCGCTATTTTTGTCTCCTGTTAATTTATTAATGAAACTCACAAACAACATTTTATGAAAAAGCATTTTAAACAAGTAAGCTTACTATTACTCTCTGCCACGCTGCTCTCCACGGGTAGTATAGAGGCTAAGAGGGTACTTGCTCCATCTATGGAGATTGCTCAACAAAAGGGAGGAGTAACAGGCGTTATTACAGACCAACTTGGTCCGATTGCTGGTGCGACAGTGGAAGACGATCGCGATAATGGAATCTTACAAAATAAGGAGAATACACCGGTACGTCTGATGTACTCTTCGAACGAGGCTTCTATGAACACCGATAACTATAATGCACAGTCTAAAGATAATGATCCGCATGTAAGATTGTGGTGGGATGTTAAATAAATAAACTTTATCCAATGAATTATTTCTTAAATAGTATTTTAGGGGGAGTAGCAGCAATGCTGCTCTCTTGTAATAGCGGAGCGGAACCAATGTCAGCCGTAGTGGACAGAGGGTTAGCTGGTGCTACTGAGCAGGCGTTATTGATGGCTGCCGCTTTGGAGAGTCAAGAGGGTAAATTACCGAAGACGATCAATAAGAAGGGCGAACTGGCTACCAGCGACTACGCTTGGTGGTGCTCTGGTTTCTTTCCCGGTGAGCTTTGGTATCTGTATGAAAACAATCCAACGCCTGAGTTAAAGAAGTATGCAGCCATGTACACGGCGCGGATAGAAAAAGCTAAGTCGATAACTTATAGTCATGACCTTGGCTTTATGATCAACTGTAGCTTTGGTAACGGATATCGGCTGACGCAGGATTCTGCTTATAAAGAGGTGATGATAACCGGTGCTAACTCGTTGGCAACGCGCTTTGATGAGCGGGTAGGAGCGATCAAGTCCTGGGACTTCAACAAGGAGAAGTGGCAGTTTCCGGTGATCATTGACAATATGATGAATCTGGAATTCTTTACCTCCGTGTCCCGTCTGACGGGCGACGAGCGGTTTAAGAATATGGCTATCTCGCATGCGGATAAGACGATGGCAAACCATTTTAGACCAGACTTTAGTTGCTATCATGTGGTGTCTTACGACACACTGACGGCACTACCTCATCTGAAGCAAACCCATCAAGGATATGCTGACGAATCAGCGTGGGCACGTGGACAGGCGTGGGCTTTGTACGGCTTTACGATGATGTATGCCGAAACAGGAAAGCCGGAGTATCTGACGCAAGCCAACAACGTGGCTAAGTTCATCATGAACCATCCGAATATGCCGGAAGACAAAGTACCCTATTGGGATTTCGATATGCCGGAGATTCCTAATACCCCGCGCGATGCTTCGGCAGCAGCTATTATGGCTTCTGCTTTCATCGAATTGAGCCAGATGAACAAAGATGAGTTCGGTAAAGAGTGCCGAACGATTGCAGAACAGCAACTTCGCTCACTTACTTCGCCCGAATATTTGGCAGTTAAAGGAACGAATCGTAATTTTGCATTGATGCATTCTACTGGTCATTTTCCGAATAACAGCGAAGTGGACGTTCCGCTTTCGTATGCTGATTATTATTATGTAGAAGCACTGATGCGCATGAAAAAATTACTTAATAACGAATCGAAATGAAGATGAACAAGAGTCTCATTCTATTGCTTTCCCTCCTGCTGCTATCCGGCGGCGGGATGAAAGCTCAGCAAGCTAAACAGCCGACGGGAAGCGAGGATCGCGCCGTATGGGTAGAAACAGTAGTCCGTCTGGCTGATCCGGTACTGACCAATCTGGCTGCCGGCACATTGAAGAAGAATATGCCTTACGAATCGCTCTCAAACGACCGGAGGAATGTGTCTTACCTTGAAGCCGTTGGGCGCTTGATCTGCGGTATATCTCCCTGGCTTGAATTGGGGCCGGACAACACACCCGAAGGCAAACTGCGTGAGAAATACATCAACCTAGCTGTGAAGGGACTGAAGAATGCTGTCAATCCAAAATCGCCCGATTATCTGATCTTCGGGGAGCCTTATCAACCTCTAGTTGACGCCGCTTTCCTAGCGCAAGGATTGCTCCGCGCCCCTAAACAGTTGTGGGGAAGAATGGACAAGCAGGCACAAGAATGGATGATCACCGAACTGAAGCGTAGCCGTGCCATTAAGCCTTGGGATAACAACTGGCTTTTGTTTGCTTCGACTATTGAGGCGGCTCTGCTTGAATATACAGGCGAATGTGATAAGGATCGCCTTACGCACGGCGTCTATAAATTTCGCGATGAGTGGTATAAGGGCGATGGTTTATATGGCGACGGTCCTAAGTTTCACATGGATTATTATAATAGCTTTGTGATCCATCCCATGCTGACGGATGTGTTGGTCGTTATGAAAAAGCATAACATAGCAGGTGCTGACTTCCTAGATACACAGTTAGAACGCCATACCCGCTATGCCGAGCAGTTAGAGCGTTTTATCTCGCCCGAAGGTACCTTCCCTGTGGTGGGGCGTTCTATTGTTTATCGGGTGGGTGCTTTTCATGCGTTAGGACAAGCTGCCCTTATGCACATCTTGCCTAAACCGGTAGAGCCGGCGCAGGTGCGTTGCGCCTTGACGGCTGTGATTCGTAACTTGTTTACCGCGCCTACTAATTTCGACGAGAACGGATGGATACGTGTAGGCTTCAATGGTAAGAACCAGATCCGCATCTCCGAATCTTATATTAATACGGGTAGTGCCTATCTCTGTGCTGTAGGTTTTCTCCCGCTCGGACTGCCGGAAACGGACGGCTTCTGGTCGGCTCCTTACACGGAATGGACAAGTCTGAGAGCCTGGACAGGAAAAGAGGTACAGGCAGATCATTCAATAAAATAACGTATATGAACTTGAAAAACACATGCAAACAAATAGCTCTGATAACAGTTGCAAGCTTGTCAGGGCTATCTGCTATTGCGCAACCAAAGGCAGACATCTATCACGATACGTGGACTGATTTTAATAAAAACGGAAAGAAAGATCTCTATGAAGATCCTGCGCAACCGGTAGCCAGCCGGGTAGCCAATCTGCTCTCGCAAATGACGTTGGAAGAAAAGAGTTGCCAACTGGCCACCCTCTATGGCTAT
Organism: Tannerellaceae bacterium; assembly: GCA_036654795.1. Lineage (GTDB taxonomy): Bacteria > Bacteroidota > Bacteroidia > Bacteroidales > Tannerellaceae > JAVVRI01. The sequence continues at coordinate 7,965 of JAVVRI010000072.1, read as the reverse complement.
CGCCGTGTCCTTAAAGACTCCTTGCCTACCGAGCAATGGAAGCAGGAAATATGGAAGGACGGCATTGCCAATATAGATGAGCAACTGAACGGAGTAGGTTCCGGTTACAAGCGTGCTTATTCGCTGATCTATCCCTATTCCAACCATGTAGAAGCAAAAAACAAAATCCAGCGCTGGTTCATTGAAGAAACCCGCTTGGGGATACCGGTTGATTTCACGAATGAAGGCATACACGGTCTGAATCATACCAAAGCAACGCCGCTTCCTGCCCCCATCGCTGTTGGGAGTACTTGGAACCGGGCATTGGTACGTCAAGCCGGAGAGATTGTTGGTAAGGAGGCTAAACTTCTTGGATATTCGAATGTCTACGCACCCATACTGGACGTAGCCCGCGACCCTCGTTGGGGCAGGATACTGGAATGCTATGGAGAAGACCCTTTCTTGATTGCCGAAATGGGTGTTCAGATGGTCAAAGGAATACAGTCCAAGGGGGTTGGTTCCACCCTGAAACACTTTGCGGTGTATAGCGTTCCGAAGGGAGGGCGCGATGCTGCCTGCCGGACTGATCCGCACGTAACGCCTCGTGAACTGCACGAAATGCATCTCTATCCTTTTCGTCGGGTGATACAAGAAGCCTCGCCGATGGGTGTGATGAGCAGTTATAACGATTGGGATGGTGTCCCGATTACGGCAAGCCACTATTTCCTAACCCAACTGCTACGCAACGAATATGGTTTTACCGGATATGTGGTGAGCGACAGTGAAGCTGTGGAGTTTGTACATTCCAAGCACCATACAGCTGACAGCTATGATGATGCCGTCCGCCAAGTGCTTGAAGCCGGACTGAACGTACGCACGAACTTCACGCAGCCTGCCAATTTTATCCTTCCCGTACGCCGTTTGGTAGCGGAAAACAAACTGTCTATGGCAACAGTAGATAGACGTGTAAGCGAAGTGTTGAGCGTGAAGTTTCGTCTTGGTCTGTTCGATACTCCTTATGTGAAGAATCCCAAAGAAGCAGACAAACAAGCTGGAGCAGACAAACATCCGGATTTTGTGATGGACATGCAGCGTCAGTCGCTCATTCTCTTAAAGAATGCTCAGAACCTCTTGCCGCTCGACAAGAAGCAGATCCGAAAAGTATTGGTGACAGGTCCGTTGGCCGATGAGGATAATTTCATGGTCAGCCGCTATGGACCGAATGGTCTGCCCACGGTGACGGTGCTGAAAGGATTGCAAAAATACTTGAAGGGCGCGGCAGAAGTGACCTATAGCAAGGGCTGCCATGTGGTAGATGCTAACTGGCCGGACAGCGAATTGGTGCCTACTCCGCTTACTGCTGACGAAGAAAAAAGCATACAAAAGGCTGTAGCGCAAGCCAAGGAGTCGGATGTGGTGATTGCTGTTATGGGCGAAGATGAATACAGAACAGGCGAAAGCCGTTCACGCACATCGCTCGACCTGCCCGGACGCCAGCAACAACTGCTCGAAGCACTTCATAAAACGGGCAAGCCGGTTGTACTGGTCTTGATCAACGGTCAGCCGTTAACCATCAATTGGGCAGACCGCAACATCCCTGCCATACTGGAAACCTGGTTTCCCAGTTACCTTGGCGGACAGGTTATTGCCGAAACATTGTTTGGAGAGAATAACCCCGGCGGCAAACTAACCGTGACCTTCCCTAAAAGCGTTGGGCAGATAGAACTGAACTTCCCCTACAAAAAGGGTTCGCACGGCGGACAGTATGGATCTGGTCCGAACGGTTCAGGCAGTACGCGTGTGCTCGGTTCGCTTTATCCGTTTGGACATGGGTTAAGCTACACAACGTTTAGCTATGCCAATCTGCACATTGAAGCTCCAGCAAAAGGCACACAAGGTACTGTTAACGTCTCCTTCGACGTAACCAATACCGGTAAGCGGACGGGTGACGAAGTGGCACAACTCTATATACAGGATAAGGTCAGCAGCGTGGTAACTTACGATTCTCAACTGAGGAATTTCGAACGTATTACGCTCGCTCCCGGAGAAACGAAGACTGTCCGGTTCACGCTTGAACCTTCCGACTTGCAACTGTTGGATAAAGATATGCACTGGACGGTTGAGCCGGGCACATTCGAAGTCCGCATTGGCAGCAGTTCCGAAGATATTCGTCTGAAGGATGACTTTGAACTATTGAATTAATAAAGAAACATTTAAGTTTGTATTAAATCTAACAACTTGTTATGAAAAAAGTACTATTACTGATCAGTCTGCTACTCTCTCCCCTCCTTTATGGACAGGAGAGAGTAGCGGAGCAGATCAATTGGCAGGACTTCCTGTCTCGCCACGATCTGATCTGGGAGAAGACTCCGACGAATTATTTTGAAGCTCCTTTTGTGGGTAACGGTTTGCTGGGCGCGATGCTTTATATGCCTGAGGAAGGATCCCTCCGGCTGGATGTGGGCAGTACGGAAGTTGTGGAGCGTAGGCAGACAGAAGCTCGGAGCATTGTCGATAATGGCCGCCTGCCTGTCGGCTTCTTTGAATTGGCGTGCAATTATCAGGTAAGGAAAGCCGTTGGCCGCTTAGATCTCTATAATGCAGAAAGCCGCTTTACCTTGCATACCGACAATAATTACCAGCTCCAATTAAACATGAAAGTATTAAGAAATGCGGATGTGATTGTGCTGGAATATACCCGTTCTCCGGAATTGAACTGTTACTGGATCTTCCGTCCCGAAGCCTCCGTTGTGCCTCGGCTGCCAAAGAAAGGAACGCGGTATCTGAATCCCGAAGCGCAGCAACGTGTGGTGGACGGCGTTCATCTATCCGTTCAAAACAGAGATGCCGGAGGGTGTTATGTGACTGCGTGGAAAGAGGTTGCGCTGCCACAAAACAAAACCCGTTTGATTATTACCATTCAGGACAGCTATCCCGGAAATCAGGCAATAGAAAAGGCCGTTCAACTCATCAACCGCCATGTGGTTGAAAAGGAGATGGAAGAACAATTGGCTGCTCATAAGAAATGGTGGAACAAATATTATACCGCTAGCTTCATTTCGATCCCTCATCCCCGTATGGAGTCCTTATACTGGGGTTTGCAATACAAGCTAGGTTCTATGATGCGTAAGGGTGCTCCCCTTTGTGACTTGATGGGGCCTTGGTATAAGTTTACCATCTGGCCGGGCGTCTGGTTTAACTTAAACACGCAGATGCTGTTTAGCTCCTTGCATATATCCAATCAACTGGAGTTGACCTCTACGCTGACCGACTATATTCATGCTAACGAACAAAACCTGATCAATAGTATCCCCGAGCAATGGCGCTACAATGCTGCCGGGTTGGTTCGCTGTACGGGAAAAGACCAGATCGACCCTGTGTTCGAATGGCCGAATGCCGAGTATCCGGAACGTTCCAATTTGATATACCTGATGTACTATATGTGGGAACATTACCGGATGAATATGGACGATGTCTACCTGAAAGAGCAGTTCCAACCTTTACTCAAACGTGCCGTCAACTTCTTGTTGAATGTAGTGACTACGGATGAAAAGGGGCTAATCCATACCCCTAAAAGCCATTCACCCGAAGCCACCAACGATACGGATACGAACTACGACCTTTCTTCTTTACGTTGGGGTTGCCAAACATTGCTTGCCATTGATAAACGTTTGGGGCTAAAAGACAAGCAACGGGCTGAGTGGAAGCATACCTTGAAGCATTTAATTCCTTATTCGGTAAACGAAACCGGCTTTATGTCCTCTGCCCATTATGAGGCACCGCTGATGCACCGCCATTGGTGTCATCTGTTTCAGGTTTATCCCTATGCACTGGTTAATTATGATCAACCGGAGAACAAGGACTTGATCCTTCGTTCTATTCAGCATTGGGGTGATCCTACAATACCAAACACTTGGACGCAAGCCATCATCAGTTCGATGTATTCCTATATGAGAGACGGCAACAGTGCGCTCAAGCACATGAATTTGTCACTCAACACCTCTAACTTATCCAAGAACATGACCCATTCGGAAGGTAAATCCCCCTGTGGCGAGACGTATGGCGGACTCTGCCGGATGCTTCAGGATATGCTGATACAAAGTTGGGGCGATAGAATCCGGATATTCCCCGGAGTAAGTGAAAGTTGGAAAGAAGCTGTTTTCCATAACCTACTGGCAGAAGGCGGCTTTGTTGTTTCTGCCGGCCGAAAGGAAGGTGTCACCAAATGGATTCAAATATATAGTAAGGCGGGCGAACCGTGCCTAGTGGAGCACAACTTTAAAGCACCATTTAAAATAAAAGGTGCAAAATGCAGAAAGATAAGCGATACGAAAGTTCAAATACTATTGAAAAAGGGCGAAACAGCCCTGCTGTATGTAGGAGAACCCGACCAGCTGGCCGTTGAACCTATTGTTGTAGAGGGCGGAGTATATAACTGCTATGGCGTAACCAATTAAAAAACAAAGATCATCCTTGCATAGACTTGTATGCAAGGATGATCTTTGTTTATTTTATGCTGTTTTATTGGTCTTCGATATCCTTTTTACGCTTTAATGCTTCTAAATAATAATAGTCCGCATAGTTTAAAGGTACATCAATTTCTGAATGATGAGGAATACTACCTACGGAATGCATCAACAGGAAATTACCGTTTGCTCCTACCGCTGCGCGGTAGGCAGGCGAAGAAAGGGCAGTCATCATACTGTCTGCATACGCTTTGTAGCCGGCAGCATCGGGTACATCCAATGTGCTAATCTCATATAAAGCAGAGGCAATGCACGAAGCGGTAGATACATCACGCGGTTCGTTCGGAATATTGGGGGCAGACATGTCCCAATAAGGAATCCGGTCAGCCGGCATATTGGGCAAAGACTTCATCATCCCGAACGTTTTCAACGCTTGTTCAAGGTATTTACGGTCACCCGTTTCACGGAAGCAAACAGTATAACCATAAATAGCCCATGCCTGTCCACGGCTCCATATAGATTCGTCAGCATATCCTTGTGCCGTCTGGCGATGGCGCACAGAACCGTCTTTGAGGCTATAGTCGATCACATGATAGCAGCTGCCATCGGTACGGAAATGTTCCTGCATGGTACGGTCGGCATGCGAAACGGCTATCTTATAAAAAGACGAATCGCCGACGAGGCGCGTAGCTTCGAACATCAGCTCTAAGTTCATCATATTGTCGATAATCACGGGACATTCCCATCCGCGTTCGGATTGCCAACCACGCTCCACATCCCACGACTGAATAATGCCGGCCTTATCGCGGAAACGAGTGGAGAGCGAGCGGGCAGCTTCCACTATAACATCCTTATACGCAGGTGTGCCGGTCAGGCGCAACCCATTGCCGAAACTGCAATTAATGATGAAACCGATGTCGTGATGCCAAGTCAACTTTTTAGCCTCTTCGATGGCTTGGGTGTATTTGGTAGCAAGAGGTAGCAAGGTACTGTCGCCGGTTAGCTCGTACAGATACCAGATAGATCCGGGAAAGAAGCCGCTGCGCCAATCGGCATAACCACAGTAATAAATGGAACTATCAGTCTTTAGCGTAACAGGGTTCAGACATTTTCCACTTGCTTCGATAACAATAATTTCCTTCCCTAACTGTGCATGGGCAAAGTCAATATTCTCTTCCATAAAGCTTTTCTCCACCTTTTGAGGTGTGTTGGCACACGAAAGCAGCAGTGCGGAACATGCAAAAGCAATTAAATTCTTCATCATACGATTCTTATTTTGTTGTTGTTATTGTATAGTTGTAGTTTCCGGTAAGCGGTAGTTTATTCGCCACTAAGGATATTCGGTAGATCTCTTTGCCCCAGACATTGGACAGACGGGGATCGGTTAGCTCAACCGTTTCAATGCTTGGCGTAAACGTATCTTTCTGATAGGACAGAGTTACTTTTTCACCGTCCGCCTCAATCTTTATAACGCCGGGCTCTGTCAGATCCACCTGCCCACGAGTCAGGAAGTTTATTTTGTTAGGTTGCAAAGCATTGTCTAACACAAAGGAATCTTCTATTTTTAGTGCATCCTTACTCAGGGTATAGGAACGAACCCATTTCTGTACGGCAGCCTCTGTGGGATAAGCCGTTGCTATGTTAGCACGAAACGACATCTTTTTCGGATTGAACGTTACGTCCGTTGCTTTATAGTTAGAGCCAAATTGTTGCGGCGTCCCATTTATCATTGGCAGGTTATGGTAATTGCTCTGCATCGACCAGATGTTGTAACGCTCGGAACTGAATGTTTGGCGCGTATACGTACCCACGCCGGCATCAATAATGATCGGCGTTGTGTTCAGATACAACGAAAAGGTTCCGGCGTCGTTGTGGTTATGGCTCTCGTTGTTGTATCCTCCTTTGGATGCAAAGAAGAATCCACTTTTGTTGGTCATATAACAGAACTCTGTTTCCGGATACCAGGTATAAGCCGGAGCTTGATAAACAGGTTTAGTCTTCTCCATCTCATCGACATATAAGAGGCACTGCAACGTGCGGAATAGATCTCTTCCGGCAGTGAGCTCTTTCTTTTCAGACAAGCTGTTTAGGTAAGCTGCATATTGCATCATCACATCACTTTTTACCGCTTTTCCATAACGGAAAATAATTTGCTGATCGCCTCCGCCTTTGGCCGAAGCATCGGCAAAGTTTACCACCCAGCCCTTACCAACATACGAGCGAGCAATATATTCGCCCATATTTTTAATGATTGGTTGATCAAACAGGCTGATCTTTCCATCTGTCCCATCAGAAAGCATTTGCAGATAATCGTACATCTTGCCGGCAGCATGTCCCCAATACGAAGGGCCTTCTTCGCAAGCCCCGTCAGCATGCGTATAGTTGATGAACTTATCTACTGATATCATGGTACGCTGTACAGCTTTAGCCAGAACGTCTCGGTTGTTTTCCAAGAGGAAGAAACATTGCAATACGTTGGAGTTACACCAAGGATTCCAGTTATTTACCATAGTGCCTGGTTTATAATTGAAAGCCATCCACCAGAAACGATCTTCCTTCATATAGGTGTCCAGAATGCGTGTCTGCAACTCATGCCGTAGACGTTCCGAGATGACAGGATTCACTTGGTCGAATTCTTTTTGCATGAAGTAATAGGTCCATGAAAGCAATGAGCCTATGTCGCCGACAGTCAAGTCTATTATATGTTCTTTGTAGTCCGGAAGAGAGCGCTTTGAATGTTGGGCTGAGAGGTGGGCGGACAAAGCCCACGAAGTCATTTCGCAACTTTGATAAACGCCGTTGATCAGTTGGTCTATAAAACGACCTTTCCCCTCAGCTAGTTCCGCCATCAATAGGCAGGATATGGCATTGTTGTTACTATCAAATGGATCTTCCATAATCCGTCGGTTGCCGGTTCGTTCATATTCTATGTAATCGGTTGCCGTTACTACCTTCCATTCGTAGTTAAGCATTTTTTCTCCTTTACGAATGATGCCGGCTTTGTAATCCCCTAGTAATTTATCCCAACCTGCCCGGTCGGTATAATTGGGATAAGGCACCCATTTCTGGTTCATGACCAGTGCTGATTTTACTTTTTCCAGATCTGCTGTCTTTTGCAACAGATTGCGCTCTGTGTAGGCATGAAGATGCACCGCTAGAAAGAATAGCAGGCAGACAAAGCCTAATAATCGTCGTGTGTTCATGATATTGTTCTTTAATAATATTACTATAGGTCAAAAAGTTAAAATGTAACAGCCTCCGTTTGACCGGATACCGCCAGAGGCTTATCTGTTCGTATAAGAAACTGAGGCAAAAGTAGTGGATAGAAGCATGAGGTAGCTACTACTTTTGTCTGATTTGTATGTACTAATAGTCCGAGACGGGAACGTTAATTGCTGAACAGCAGACTAACAATCAGGAGGTTGACGAAGTTATATGATTTATAACATATTCTAACTAACATTATGTCTTTTTGTAAATAAGGTTGACTCTAAAAAGAATCAACAATGCAAGAAGAAAA
>JAVVRI010000071.1:14281-15760 GCA_036654795.1 Tannerellaceae bacterium | reverse complement strand
CTTCTGTATGGATCAAGAGAAGCTACTCTCGCAAATTCTGCTTGACAACCGGAGGATGAAGGTTATGAGGGAGCTCGCTCAAACTGCATAAAAATTACTTCCGAAACTTGAGGATATTATCTGAAAGATGCTAGATGCAGATAGACGGAAAATACCTATCTTTGTTTTATCTTATTTACCATACCGCAAAACAAAAAGGAATGTTCGTTCGTTATGAATAAGGAGATGAAACGTAAGAAAAGAGAAACAGCAAGGATTGAAGAACAAAATACGCCAATATGAGGATAGGGATTAAGCAGATTGGGATTGTATGCCTAATACCGGTTGCATTGATCATGCTGCTGTCTGCATTGTTATACCTCCCTCCTTTCCAGAACTTTGCCGTACGGAAAGCTGTCGCCTACGCCAGTGAAGCAACGGGCAAGCAGATTGAAATCGGACAAATACGCCTTGCCTTTCCTCTGGATCTGACTGTACGAAAAGTGATGGTGATGGAAGCTCCAGCCGACACCCTGCTTACGCTGGAGAGACTGACCGTCAGTATCCGCCTACTGCCTTTGCTTGCAAAAGAAGTGGTGGTGGACGGTATCGACCTGCGCGGTGTAATGCTCAATACCGGAAACTTGATTGAGGGAATGGAGCTGAAAGGACAATTGGGCAGACTCATTGCCCGTGCCGACCGTATCAACTTGGAGCGGGGAGAGGGTGTACTAAACAACCTAGAACTATCTGACACAGCTATCACGTTGCTACTAAACGATTCTACAACAGATAAAGACACAACAACCACCCCACTAAACTGGCTTTTCAGACTTGAAAAGATTGCATTTAATAGAGTATCGTTTGCCCTGCAAATGCCCAATGACTCCCTGCGCCTAACCTCTTATATAGACCAAGCTACATTACAAAAAGGAACGGTAGACCTAGCTACTGAACGATACAGCGCAAAGCAATTTGTCATCTCCGGCTCTACTTTGGGCTATGATAGCAGTTACGGACTGCCTTCGGAAGGGTTCGACCCGGCGCACATTGTTTTAGAGGATCTGAACTTTACCTTGGAGAATGCGCTCTATTCCGGCCGACTAATTGAAGGAGATATCCTCCGCTGCGCCGCTACGGAACGAAGCGGTCTGACGGTGATCTCGCTACTAGGCAGTCTTAGAAGTGACAGTACGAACATCCACCTACCAGAGCTACGGCTAAACACGACTCATTCGGAAATAAAACTAACGGCGCTGGCTCCTTGGAGTGCCTTTTCCGAGCATCCAACCGGTCATATAGAGGCAACCCTAAACGGTTTGCTCAGTAAAGAAGACGTATTGATTGCTGCCGGTTCGTTGCCGGAGGATTTCCGGAAGGCCTATCCCAACGTTCCAATTCATGTGGACGCTGCGGTGGATGGCAATCTGGCCTCCCTGCGTCTGAAACAATTCGACACAACACTACCCGGAGCTTTCCGTCTGAAGGCTACAGGAGCGG
>JAVVRI010000071.1:11906-14271 GCA_036654795.1 Tannerellaceae bacterium | reverse complement strand
GGTGGAGGCTATTATGGACTCCGTACATCGTTCAGGCGAACTCCGCCTACAGGCTGAGAGCGGGAATCTGGACTTTCTGCTTGGCTTTCTTTCTGCCGACAACCGCAACCGTTTCTGCATCCCCTCCGGCATCCGCCTGAACGGCGAGGCCACGCTGGCAAATGGCGATTACCGTACAGCCTTAAAACTGACAGAAGATCGTAGCAAGGTGGAATTGACTGCTCGCTACCATCCCGCCCACCAAAGCTATTCCGCCGATCTGATGGTGGACAGTCTGGAGCCAGTTCATTTCATGCCCTACGATTCCCTTTACTGGCTGACCGCAGCGGTACATGCCGAAGGACAAGGAACAGATCTGTATGCCCGCGCCACGCATGCAGTGGTCCGGGGTGAAGTCTCTGACATTCGCTACGGCAACACCTCAGTGTCCGGCATAGCCCTCTCGGCCTCACTCAAAGAGCACCAGACTAAGGCGGAACTAGTCAGTGGCTATCCGCTTGCCCGCATGACGGCTACGCTGGACGGCAGCTTGGAACAGCGGCAGGTAAACGGCATCCTCATTGCCGATATAGAGCATCTTGACCTCTACGCCCTGCATCTGACGCCAACTCCACTTTCCACCTCCTTCCAACTCTTTGCCGAAGGAGAAAGTAACTTGAAGCGCAACCATCGAATCGACTTGACACTGGGTAACTGGGAGATGGTTACCCCCAAAGAGACCGTTCACCCCAAAACGCTCACCCTACATGCGCACAGTAACCAAGACACAACTGCCGTCTCCTTTCATGCCGGCGACTTGGGCATCATGCTGACCGGCACAGCCGATCTGGACGCGATGACCCAAAAGCTGCACACAATCTCCCACGAGCTAAGCCTTCAGATGGAACGCGACACGATGATAGACTTTGCCCGTCTACGCCCCGTGCTGCCGGATATGCACCTCGAAGTGCGCGCCGGACGGGACAACCCGATATACAACTATCTACAACAATCGGATATTGCCTTCAGCAGCCTTTCGCTCGACGCCTACACCTCTGCCATGGAGGGTGTACAGATGGACGCAACACTCTGCGCTCTGACGCTCGACACGATGAGACTAGACACCATCCGCATGCAGATCCGCCAGGATTCACTCGGATTGCTCTATTCAGCTCAAGTCATTAAAAATAAGTACCGAAAACAGGAGCCCTTCCTAGTCGACTTACGCGGCGAACTACGCCACGGCTCCGCCGACACCCGGCTACGCTATACGGACGGACGAGGAAGGACAGGACTGCTGATTGGTCTTAAGGCCGAAAAGGTGTCCGATGGAATTCGCCTGCAACTCTTCCCAGAAAAGCCGACATTAGCCTTCCACCCTTTCCAACTCAATAAGGACAACTACGTACTCATACGAAACATGAAGGATATAGAGGCCAACCTCCGCCTCTCCGGCGAGAACAACGCCTCTCTCTGGATTCACTCCCGCGCGGACGAGAACCGGAAGATGCAAGAGCTGCACGCCGAGTTGAGCCAGATGGATCTGGGGGTTCTCTCGACCGGCTTTCCTGCCTATCTACCTGAGATGAAGGGGATGCTGAACGCCGACTTCCAATACGCCCCCTCCGACAGTTCTTTTATGTTGGTGGCCGATATGAATGTGGACAACCTGATCTATCAAAACGGACGTGTGGGCGAGTTGATGATGAACACCGTCTATCTGCCCCTAGAAACAGGCAAGCATCAGGTGGATATGCACCTCTTTCGCGACCAGAGCGAAGTGCTATACGCCACAGCCTTTTACCGAACGGGGATCGTAGACAGTCTGGCAGGAGAACTTACTGTCAGCGATTTGCCCCTTGTAATGCTGAATCCTTTTATACCTGATGGTACTGCCCGCTTGCAGGGAACAGCAAAGGGAAACATGACGATACACGGACGCAGCGCTACGCCGGACATCAACGGATTCCTCGAACTAGATAGTTCGTCGGTCTTTGTGGCAGCTGCAGGGACTGCTTTTCGCTTTGATGAAAAGCGGATAGATGTAAAAAACAACCTACTGATGTTCGACAAGTATAACATGTATGCGTCCGGACAAAATCCTTTCATAATAGACGGACCAATCAACTTTCGCAACCCGGCACACATGACGGCCGATCTTCGGATGAATGCTGACAACATGCAGCTACTCAACGTGAAGCGAAACAACGAGAGCCTAGTGTATGGCAAGCTTTTTGTCAACCTGAATTCTACTGTTAAAGGAGCGTTAGAGGCGCTAACGATGCGCGGCGACCTGCAATTGCTGGGTAATACAGATCTGACCTATGTACTGAAAGATTCCCCCCTCACGGTGCAGGACAGGCTTTCCGACCTAGTTACCTTCACC
>JAVVRI010000071.1:8077-11896 GCA_036654795.1 Tannerellaceae bacterium | reverse complement strand
TGCCGACACGGTGCAGTACAAGCCGAAACAGGCGCCCGCCTTGCCACTTGGAGGAATGGATATGCTGATGACCATCCGAATAGACCCGGCCGTACGCTTGAAAGCCGACCTGAGCGCCGACCAGTCCAGCCATATTGAGTTGGAAGGGGGGGGCGACCTCTCGTTCCAATACACTCCGCAAGGAGATATGATACTAAACGGACGATACACATTGAGCGGGGGCACATTGCAATACGCACTGCCCGTAATCCCGTCCAAGCAATTTAATATACAGAACGGCAGCTATGTAAACTGGACGGGGAACCCAATGGATCCGACCCTCAACCTAACCGCTACCGAACGCGTACGCACCTCTGTCAGCTTGGACGACCAGTCTCCCCGTCCGGTGAACTTTGATGTCGGCATCGTGGTAAAGCAGAAGTTGGAAAACCTCTCCCTGCAATTCACCCTCGAAGCACCGGAGGACATGGCCGTACAGAACCAATTGACGGCTCTCGGCGAAGAAGAACGGAGCAAGCAGGCTGTCAGCATGCTGGTTACCGGTATGTATCTGGGCGGAGGGACAGGTGGAGGAAAGGTAAATATGAACATGGGCGCTGCGCTAAACAGCTTTCTGCAAAGCGAAATAAACAACATTGCCGGCAGTGCTCTAAAAAGTGTGGACATCTCCTTCGGCATGGAGAGTTACGACCAGAATGGCAACGGAGACGGCGGCCAGCGCACGGACTATTCCTTCCGATTCGCCAAACGGTTCTATAACGACCGCATCCGTATTGTATTGGGCGGGCGCATATCTACTGGAGGAGACATCAATTCGGGACAGGCACAGCCTTTTATTGATAATGTTTCCGTAGAGTATCGCCTTGACACCAGCGGCACGCGTTACGTCAAACTCTTTCACAACAAGGACTATGAGAGCTTGTTGGAAGGCGAACTGACCGAGACCGGTGCAGGTATCGTTTTGCGTAAGAAAATGAAGCACCTGCGCGAACTCTTCATTTTCAAGAGACACAAAACCGCAAAGCCGGCAGCGAAAGAGATAAACATAAAAAAGACGCAAAATGAATAAGATAGGCTTACTGGGAATTGTTTTGCTCCTCGCATCCTGCTCCACGACACGAAACTTGCCGGAAGGAGAGGTGCTCTATACAGGGGTAAAGAAAATAGAGGTGGCAGCCGAGGACAAAACAACCGCCGGCATAAACACCTTATCCGAGGTAGAGGCAGCTTTGTCCTATCCACCAAACAATGCCCTACTAGGTAGCTCCTCCCTGCGCATCCCCTTCCCCTTTGGGCTTTGGGTATATAACGCCTTCGTCAACAAACGTGGCAAACTAAACAAATGGATATTCAACAAGCTGGCTACAAAGCCGGTATTAATATCCACCGTCAACCCCGATGTGCGCGTCAAAGTGGCTGGCAATCTGCTGCGCGAATATGGATACTTCAACGGCACAGCTACCTACCAGCTCAATCCTGATCCGAAAAACCCCCGCAAGGCAAGCCTTAGCTACGACCTTTCGATGCGCGCCCCCTACACCTACGACAGCATCCAATACGTACATATCCGACACCGGGCAGATACCCTGATACGAGCAGAGATAGGGCAAAGTCTGCTTACGCCGGGCGATAACTTCAACGTCGTGCAACTGGAAGCCGAGCGCCAGCGCATCTCGTCACTTCTTCGTGACAATGGCTTCTATTACTTCAGACCGGACTTTATTACTTATCAGGCGGATACACTTCTTGCACCCGGCAAAGTATCCCTGCGCATCCTACCACACGAAGGGTTACAACCTGCTGCCTTCCGCCCCTATCACGTGGGACAGATGTCCGTCTGGTTGAACGGATTCGACAATGAACCGCCTACAGACTCGCTTCTATATAAAGATCTAATGATTCATTATCAGGGGAAGCTCCGCGTGCGCCCATCTGTGCTCTACAGCCGGATGCTTTTCCACTCCGGCGACCTCTATTCGCAGAAGCGCCAAGAACTTACGCAGACCTCACTGTCGCGTTTGGGGATTTTTCGCTACGCCGAGATGCAATATAGTCCGGCAGACACTTCGCAACGTTGTGACACGCTGAACCTCCGCATCAATACCGTATACGACCTACCGCTGGACGGTGAGCTTGAGGTAAACGTTACCGCCAAGAGCAACGACCAGATAGGTCCCGGTGCAATTTTCAGCGTCAGTAAGCGCAATCTCTTTGGTGGAGGAGAGAACTTCAGCGTCAGCCTCCGCGGTTCCTATGAATGGCAAACGGGTAGTCGAAGTAGCGGAAACAGCTCACTGATGAACAGCTACGAACTGGGTCTGACAAGCACATTGACCTTTCCCCGTGTAATCTTTCCCGGACTCAATCGGCGTGTGTTCAACTTTCCCGCTACGACAACGCTACGCCTCTACGGCGAGCAGCTGAACCGTGCCCGCTTTTTCAAAATGCTGTCGTTCGGAGGAAACGCAGCATTCGAGTTTCAACCCTCGGCCACCAGCCGCCATACGGTGACGCCCTTCCGTCTTACCTACAACCTGCTGCAACATAAGACGGAAGCCTTCGACAGCATAACGAATGCCAACAAAGCACTTTATCTCAGTCTGAAGGATCAGTTTATCCCTGCGATGGGCTATACCTATACCTACGACAACACGTCGCTGACCGACAAACCAAACAAAATCTGGTGGGAGACCTCCCTTTCGCAGGCCGGCCTCTTGATGGATGCTGCCTACGCAATTGCCGGAAAGGGATTTAACGTGAAGGAAAAGCGCTTGTTAGGCAACACCTTTGCGCAGTTCGTCAAGGCCACGAGTGAGATCCGATATAACTACCGCATTAACCGAAATCAGAATCTGGTAGGACGGCTGATGGCAGGAGTCATATACAGTTACGGCAACGCAGACATTGCCCCCTACAACGAACAGTTCTACATAGGAGGAGCAAACAGCATCCGCGCGTTCACGATACGCAGCATAGGCCCCGGACGCTTCCGCCCCGACCCCAACAATAAGTATGCATACATTGAGCAAACAGGCGACATTAAGTTTGAAGCGAATCTGGAATACCGGTTTCGCATCTTAGGCGACCTGCATGGCGCCACCTTCCTTGACAGCGGAAACGTATGGTTATTGCGATACAATGAGGAGCGCCCCGGTGGACAGCTCAAATGGGGCAGCTTTCTGAACGACTTGGCAGTGGGTACCGGTGTTGGCCTACGTTATGTATTACCCTTCCTCGTCGTGCGCCTCGACTGGGGTATAGCACTGCATATCCCTTATGACACAGGCAAGAAGGGATACTATAATATCCCCCGCTTCAAGGATGGACAGGGACTCCACCTAGCAATCGGCTACCCTTTCTAACAACAGAGAAACCGGCTGCTTAGGCAAGACAGAACTAAAAATACACCTTTTTTGGATTTAGCAACGTGGTTATACAATTTATAAGAGCTTAAACCGTTGGTATTAATCGTAAATGTTTACCTTTGCGCCCGTCTGTACGTAAGGGTGCAGATATAAATGTAGCGACAATTAATTATCACTTTATACAAACGTATGGGAAAGTATAAACTAATCAACAACACTTTGGGCTGGCTAACCTTTTTGCTAGCCTCCACAGTTTATTTGATGACTATGGAGCCCACCGCCAGTTTCTGGGATTGCGGCGAGTTCATTTCTTCGGCCTTTAAATTAGAAGTAGGACACCCGCCCGGAGCGCCATTCTTTATGCTAACTGCTAATCTGTTCACACAATTTGCGTCTAGTCCTGAAAAGGTGGCCATCATGGTAAACTCCATGTCAGCCCTCTTTAGCGGTCTGA
>JAVVRI010000071.1:0-8067 GCA_036654795.1 Tannerellaceae bacterium | reverse complement strand
TGCGCGCCGTATTCTGGTGAGTGAAGGCAAAACGATGACGACCGCCCAGTTGATAACCATCATGGGCAGCGGTTTGGTTGGCGCATTAGCCTATACGTTTAGTGACACGTTCTGGTTTAGCGCTGTAGAGGGCGAGGTATATGCCTATTCATCCCTCTTTACAGCAGTTGTATTCTGGCTGATCCTCAAATGGGAGGCAGCAGCAGACCATTCGCATGCGGATCGTTGGATTGTGCTAATCGCTTACCTGATGGGATTGAGCATCGGCGTACACCTATTGAACCTGCTTTGTATTCCGGCTATCGTACTGGTATATTACTATAAAAAGTTTCCGAACCCAACCATGAAGGGCACGCTAGTGGCTCTGATGGTCTCTTTTGCTATGGTTGCCATCATGATGTACGGCGTTGTACAAGGATTGGTAGAGGTATGTGGCTGGTTCGAACTGCTATTTGTCAACAAGCTCGGTATGCCTTATAACTCAGGCGTATTTGTCTACATCATCGTGCTTGGCGGAGTGTTGGCCTGGGGCATCTGGGAAACCATGCGCGACGAGGTAAATGACATCCGCATGAAAATTGCCTTTATCATCTCCGTGATTCTATTGGGTATTCCCTTCATTGGAAGTGGCTATCTGCTAGGTATTGCGCTGATTGCCGCCCTGACCGCGTTCCTGTTTATGAATAAACGGGTAAACATCAAGATGCTGAACACGATTCTGGTCGCACTGATGGTGATCGTAGTAGGATATTCTTCTTATGCGCTAATCCTGATCCGCTCATCAGCCGAAACGCCGATGGACCAGAACGCGCCGAAAGATATCTTTACGTTGCGCACCTACTTAGCACGCGAACAGTACGGACAGACACCGCTCATCTACGGGCAAACCTATGTATCAGAAGTGGAACGCGAGAACCAAGGAGGCAACTGTGCGCCTGTCACCGAAGAGGGTGCCCCAACTTGGAGCCGCGTATTCAAGAAGGATGCAAGCGAGAAAGATAAATACTATGTGTCCCGTACCGAATCAAAATACAAATATGTGGATGAGTTGAATATGCTCTTCCCTCGTATGTACAGCACTGCTCCCGGACATCCGGCAGCTTATAAAGAATGGGCACAGATCAAGGGAGAGCCCATTAAGTTCAATCGCTGTGGAGAGATGGTATCAGTCATAAAACCGACCTTTGCCGAGAACATCCGCTTCTTCTTCTCCTACCAGCTTAACTTTATGTATTGGCGCTACTTTATGTGGAACTTCTCCGGACGCCAGAACGACATACAAGGAAATGGCGAAGTGTTGAACGGTAATTGGATTACCGGCATCAAGGCCATAGACGAAGTATTGGTAGGCCCTCAGGACGACATGCCAAACGACATAGCCAACAATAAAGGACACAATGTATACTTTATGCTCCCGTTGTTGCTGGGTATATTAGGCTTGCTTTATCAGGCTTATGCCGGACAAAAGGGGATTCAGACCTTCTGGATTACCTTCTTCCTCTTCTTTATGACAGGTCTTGCCATTGTGCTCTATCTGAACCAGACGCCCTACCAACCGCGCGAACGAGACTATGCTTATGCCGGTTCGTTCTACGCCTTCTGTATATGGATTGGTTTCGGAGTGGCAGCCTTGGCAAAGGGGCTGGAAAAGTATGGCAAGTTACCTGCTGTAGCAGCCGCTTCGTTGGCTTCGCTCGTCAGTCTGCTGGTACCGATGCAGATGGCTGCCCAAAACTGGGACGACCACGACCGCTCGAACCGCTACGTAGCCCGAGACTTTGGTAGTAACTACCTTGAATCGTGCGAACCGAACGCAATCATCTTCACCAATGGTGATAATGACACATTCCCCCTATGGTACGCACAGGAGGTGGAAGGTATTCGTACCGATGTACGCGTATGTAACACCAGCTACCTGCAAACCGACTGGTATATCGACCAAATGAAACGTCAGGCCTATGAGTCTGCCCCGCTGCCTATTTCTTGGAACCGCTCGGACTATATACAGGGTACACGGGATGTAGCCTATATCTTCCCGATGACGGAACAGTCCATCGAACTGGGTACGGCTCTGAACTTCGTGCGCAGCAATGATCCAAAATACAAACAGATACCGGGCATCAGCCAAGAACTGGATTATATCCCGGCACAAACGCTGACCTATCGTGTAGATTCGGCTGCCGCCGTATCAAGTGGCACAATTGCCCCGGCCGACATCCCTTATATGCAAAAAGATATGGTTATCGACCTCAAAGGCAAAGAGATGCTGGGCAAACAAGAATTGATGGTACTGGAAATGCTGCAAACTAATAATTGGAAACGTCCGATCTATTACGCCATTACGGTTAACCCTGATCAGTTTGTCAAACTAGACGGTAACTTCCAGCAAACGGGTATGGCTTATCAGATTGTGCCGATGGAAACCAAAGGAACAATTAAAGCAGTCAATTCGGACAAGATGTTCGACAACGTGATGAACAAGTTCAAATGGGGCGGTGTGGACAAACCCGATGTTTATCTGGACGAGAACGTAGTACGCATGTGTAAAAGCTACCGTATGGCGCTGTTCAGCAAGCTGGCTGCTACCCTAATCAGTGAGAAGAAGAACGACAAGGCTCTTCAGGTTTTGGATAAAGCCATGGAAGTGTTGCCTCCTTCAAACGTACCATTAGACTATAGCGCTCTTTCTCTGGGAGAGTTCTACTATGTACTTGGTCAGCCTAAAAAAGCAGAAGCAGTGTTTGCCGGTATTGCCGACAACGCGATGAAGACTGTTAATTGGATGTTCCGCCTCAAGCCGGCACAACTGGCTTCTGTTACTTCGGAACTGGAACACAACCTAGCTGTCATTCAAGAGGTTTTACGTGTGACCGACCAATACAATAAGGAGTTTGCAAAGAAATATCAAGAAGAATTCGACAACTACCGTATGGCATACGGTTCGGTTCGTAAAGAATAGAAACAGATGTTTATAGAACAACCGCCCTGGTTTTACAGGGTACTGTTCCCCGGGGTAATCTGGCGGATACCGGCCAAGGAGAAGTGTGTTTATCTCACCTTCGACGACGGTCCTATTCCCGAGGTTACCCCTTGGGTTTTAGATATATTGGATCATTATGGTGTAAAGGCTACCTTCTTTTGTGTTGGTGACAATGTACGCAAGTATCCGGATATCTATCAAATGGTGCTCGACAGAGGGCACCGTGTGGGTAATCATACCCATAACCACATACAAGGCATCCGCTTTTGGACGCGCAATTACCTGGCTAATGTCAGAAAGGCCGAGGGGTACATCACAAGTAACCTCTTTCGCCCACCGCACGGACATCTGCGCTTCGCGCAGGTACTTCGGCTACGCAAACTGTTCAGGATTATTATGTGGGACGTAGTAACCAGGGATTACAGCCCGCACATGACACCAAACGGAGTGTTCAATGTAGTAAAGAACTATACCCGCAATGGCTCCATCATTGTCTTCCATGACTCATTGAAGGCTGAGTATAATATGCGCGACTCTATGCCCCGCGCCATAGAGTGGCTTCAGGCGCAAGGGTATGAATTCAAGCTATTTGAATGAACCTGTCCACCCGCATCAAGCAAGAGGCTATCCGTTTGGGATTTGCCGCCTGCGGCATTGCAGAAGCATCCGTAGCAGACAGCGAAGTTGCGACCTTCGACAGATGGATTGCCGATGGATGCCATGCTGGCATGCGTTATATGGAAAACTATCGCGACATCCGCCTCAATCCGGCCGGATTGGTGGAGGATGCCCGCTCGGTCATCTCCGTTGCGCTAAACTATTATCCGGAAACACCGCAAGCGCCCGATGCTCCGCAAATCGCTCGTTACGCCTACGGTAAGGACTATCACCTGGTCGTAAAGGATAAGCTTCGCGCACTCTGGCAATTCATAGAACAGATATCTGACGAGGGGTGCACTGAGCATTCAACCATACCGACAGCCCGTCTCTTCACCGACTCCGCCCCCATACTGGAACGTTATTGGGCTTGGAAGGCAGGATTGGGATGGATTGGGAAAAATACACACCTGATTATACCCGGCAAAGGCTCTTACTTCTTTCTGGGAGAAATCATTACTACCCTACAACTTAGCTACGACACCCCACAAACCAATCGCTGCGGCCGCTGTACACGCTGCCTAGAGGCCTGCCCTACCGGAGCCTTAGAACATGCTTATCGGCTGAACGCAAACAAATGCCTATCCTACCTGACAATCGAATGTAGAGATATGATTCCGGAAGCACAGGCAGCCCAGCTAGGTAACCGCTTGTACGGCTGCGACACCTGCCAGGAAGCCTGTCCATGGAACCGCTTCGCCCAACCCACCGCTGTAGAGGCCTTTCGTCCCCATCCAGAGCTGTTAAGTCTTACAAAAGAACACTTGCAGATGCTGACACGCGAAGAATATAATCGTATATTTGCAGAGTCGGCTGTAAAACGAACCCGTTATGAAGGCCTGATGCGTACGATCAATCAACTTAAAGGATAAAAAACCATGCGAAGAACATTACATCTGCTTTTCCTTACGCTTCTCTTTACAGTGACAGCACTGGCCTCACCGGGAGAACTAAAGGAAAAACTGGCCGCCCTAAAGGGAATTAGCCGAATCGAGTCATTAGAAACCAACCTATACGCAGAGAAGTATGTAGTGCGTATCACGCAGCCGTTGGATCATCAACACCCTGAAGCTGGCAGCTTTACACAGCGTGTCATTGTCAGCCACGTAGGCTTCGACCGTCCAACAGTCCTTGTGACCGAAGGATATGGTGGCGCCTATGCCCTAAATCCTCGTTATCAAGAAGAACTATCCAAACTGCTTAATGCTAATGTCGTGTTCGTAGAATATCGTTATTTCCTGGAATCGACTCCTGAGCCACTGAACTGGGACTATCTGACAGCAGAAAACTCAGCCTACGACCTACATAACGTAACAACAACCTTTCGACAAATTTATCCCGAAAAATGGATCAGCACTGGCATCAGTAAAGGGGGACAAACAACGATCCTCTATCGCACATTCTTTCCGGATGACGTCGATTTCTCCGTGCCCTATGTTGCCCCACTAAATAAATCGGTAGAGGATGGACGCCACGAGCCTTTCCTCAAAAAGGTAGGAAGCAAAAACGAGCGCGCGCGGATACTGGCTTTCCAAAAGGAAATCCTAAAGCGAAAAGAAGAGATGCTCCCCTTGTTAGACGCTTTCTGCCAAGAGCACAAATTACAGTTCCGGATTCCGCTGACCGAGGTACTAGACTACTGTGTATTGGAGTATCCGTTTGCCTTTTGGCAATGGGGCTCTCCCGTTGGAATCATTCCCTCCAAAACGGCCGAAAAAGCCGTTATGTTCGACCACCTAACCAAGATTAGCAGACCGGATTATTTTGCTAAGGATCAACCAAACATATCATTCTTTGTACAGGCCGCACGCGAACTGGGGTACTACGGTTACGACACAGCTCCGTTTAAGGGTTTGCTCGCAATTGACAGCAGCCATAATTACCTAAACCGCATCATGCTACCCGACGAACTAGTGGACAAAGTGTCCTTCCGTCCGGAGCTTTACGATAGAATCATCCGTTTCCTAAAAGAAAACGACCCGAAAATGATCTTCATCTATGGAGAAATAGACCCATGGAGCGCCACGCGCGTACCCAGCCTAAAGGGTAAAAAGAACGAGCAAATCTACATCCAGCCCGGAGGCAGCCACCGCTCACGCATCGGCAACATGCCGGAAGAGATGAAAACGCAGATACTCACACAAATCAATAAATGGTTAGCCGAATAAAAGCATGTAGTAAGTACAGACAGCTGCGTCCTAACAGATCCGGAATAAAAAAACAAAACAGGAAAGTATTCTGTTTTAATTATTAACCCTATCTTTGCAGTAGGTAATAATTAATAAAGATGAATGGCTAAAGAAGGCATTACACAGATAGACTTAAAGCAGGTGCTCCGGCAAAAAGCACCATCGGTAGCAGGTAAAATCCCTGACTTCGTGGTGAACTATCTGATTCGCACTGTTCATCAGGAAGAACTGAACGATATACTTGCACGTTATCACGACAAGCAAGGTGTAGACTTCATGCAGGCATTAATTGGCTATTTCGATTTGACGCTGGAGATGGTAAACGAGGAAAACATACCCTCCGAAGGGCGATATATCTTTGCGTCCAACCATCCGCTGGGAGGGTTGGACGGCATTTGCCTCTCTGCCATTGTCGGCGGGCGCTTTGGTGGTAATATTCGTTATTTGGTGAACGACCTACTGCTTTACCTACCCAATCTGCGTTCCATCTTTGTGCCAATCAACAAACACGGTGCGCAAGGCAAGCAAAACGCCGAATTGATTGAAAATGCCTACGCTTCCGACAACCAGATCATCACCTTCCCGGCCGGCCTTTGTTCCCGTAAAATAGACGGACGGATACAAGATCCGGAATGGAAAAAATCGTTCATCCAAAAAGCAGTAGAATATAAACGGGACATCGTGCCCGTTTACTTCAACGGCAGAAACTCGAACTTCTTTTATCGCCTGACAAACCTACGCAAAGCACTGGGCATAAAGATGAATTACGAGATGATCTACCTGCCGGACGAAATGTTTCGCTGCAAACACAAGACATTCCGCATTTGCTTTGGTACCCCCATCCCCTGGCAAACATTCGATCATAGCCGCAAACCAACTGAATGGGCGGAGTGGGTACGGCAGTGTGTTTATAAACTAAAGGATAAATAGACTATACATATATGCAAGACATTATTAAGCCGGTAAACCGAACCGCTCTGAAAGCTGAGCTGACACGGGAAAAGATGCTCCGGAGAACAAACAAATCAAGTAATGAGATATACATCGTTACTTCCAAAGATTCTCCGAATGTGATGCGCGAAATAGGCCGCCTCCGAGAAATTGCTTTCCGTTATTACGGTGGAGGGACTGGTTTTCCGATAGATATTGACGAGTATGACACTATGGAAGGCGCTTATCGCCAGCTAATCGTATGGAGTCCGGAGGACGAGCAAATACTTGGAGGATATCGCTTTCTTTGCGGAAGTGACGTAAAGTTCGATGCTGACGGCAAACCCATGCTGGCCACTTCGCACTTATTTAACTTTTCGCCCAAATTTATCAAAGAGTTTCTGCCCTATACGGTAGAATTAGGACGTTCCTTTGTAACGTTGGAATATCAATCGAGCCGTTCAGGTGCCAAAGGACTCTTTGTGCTGGACAATCTATGGGACGGATTGGGAGCCCTATCCGTGGTAGACCCTACGCTCAATTACTATTTCGGCAAGGTGACGATGTATAACACCTACAACACCGAAGCACGCAATATGATCCTCTACTTCCTTAACCTCCACTTTCCTGATGTGGACAACTTGGTTACCCCCGTGCACGCCCTCCAGACCAATACAGATATGGAGAGGATGAAAACCCTCTTCTCGTGCGACAATTTCAAGGATAACTATAAAAGGCTGAATCTGGAAGTACGTAAGTTCGGCATAAACGTGCCGCCACTAGTCAGTGCTTACATGAGCCTTTCGCCCAAGATGCGTACATTCGGCACCGCCATCAACCATGAGTTTGGCGATGTAGAAGAGACCGGCATCCTGATTGCCATCAACGAAATACTGGAAGAAAAGAAGAAACGCCATATCGAAACTTACCTCAACGAAGATTGCCAATCAGCCGAATTGATACATAAAACAGAATAAGTAGAAGGTTTGATCGGATGTTTTGCCCTGTAGCCTATATGCTATTTGAGCGAGCTCCCTCATAGCCCTCAACCTCCAATAGCAACGACTTGTATGATGGTCTCCCAGATTGCTTCAACAACAGTCAGATCTTTTACCCCCAGATGGATTTCCCTAAAGAGTGCTCAAATGGTTTCGTAATCATAATTGTCAGGTTATTCAATACGGATTTTAGAATTATTATTCCACGTTTCACACCTCTATCTATTTGTCGCTCTGTCAGTTCGTGTGAAACGTGTAATATCGGGGCACGCTTAAAGCCAATATTACACAATTTATGCTGGTCTAAAAGTTC
>JAVVRI010000070.1:0-15858 GCA_036654795.1 Tannerellaceae bacterium | reverse complement strand
GCTATTTTCTGAAAGCTGCCGGGCTATTTCAACGTCGAAACATATATGTTTGCACAGCAAAGCATATATGTTTCGAGGGGTCACTATACCACCTTATACACCCCTCCGGGCATTGTTCGAATCCTGCCGTCCATCTCCAGATCGAACAGGTAAGGGGTAAGTTCCTGAACGGACATATCCAGAAGCAGTGCCAGTTGGTTGATGTGTATCTCCTTCTTCTCACGAATTAGGGCGGTGATGGGGTCATCCTCTTCGACAGGGAAGGAGAGTGCTGTTTGTAAAGCTTCGGGCTTTGTAGAGGTAGCATCCCAGCGCAGAGCTCGCATCAAATCGGCAGCAGAGGTGATTAGGGCGGCTTTATTCTGTTGGATTAGGGCATTACAGCCACGAGAATGCACATCCGTCGTGCGGCCGGGGAAGGTAAAGACATCCCGTGCGTAGGAAAAAGCAATGTCTGCCGTAATGAGCGAACCGCCTTTCTCGGCAGATTCTACCACGATTGTTGCGTCTGCCAGACCGGCTACGATACGATTGCGCATGACGAAGTTCGGCCTGTCGGGCATCGTGCCGCTAGTAAACTCCGTAAGTAGGCCTCCTTGTTGCAACATCTCGACAGCCGTGCCGCGATGAGACGGTGGGTAGATGCGATCCAGCCCATGCGCCAACACACCGACAGTAGGCAAACCCTGCTTTAGTGCGTTCCGATGAGCGCAGATGTCCACACCATAAGCCAGGCCGCTAACAATCAGCATGTCCGGAAAAGAGGCGGCCAAATCCTTTAGTAGCGTTTCGGTCAGCGAACGGCCATAGTCTGTTATGCTGCGGGTACCGACAATGCTGACAATGCGTTGCGCGTTTAGGTCGGTTTGTCCTTTGAAATAGAACAAGATCGGTGCGTCCGCACATTCGCGAAGACGCTTTGGATAGTTATCGTCCGCCAGAAAATAGGTGCGGATATGGTTCTTTTCGATGAAAGCCAGCTCTTTTTCCGCCTCAACAAGTACTTGCGGGTCTTTGATGGCGGTAATAGTCTTAGTCCCTATGTTTGGTATCTTTTCCAACAAACGGTTCTTTTCGGTAAAAACAGCTTCGGCATCCCCCAATGACAGAAGTAGTTGGCGAGCAGTGATATCTCCTACACCATTAATTTTCGTCAGGCCGATTTGATAAATCAGTTGGCTTTCCATAGCGTTTCGTTTACTTTTGTATCTTTTCCAGTAGTTTGTCGAAGTACTCTCCGCGGGTGAGCTTGCCATGCTCCACCACCACAGACTCAACTTTGCCCTTCGTAGCCAGCACACCGTCCGAAGCACGGTAAATATCCTGTTCAAAGATCAGCTTAGGGCCGTTCTTGGTTACGTTCAGGCAGGAGGTAAAGCTGTCTCCACTACGTAAGGAGCTGCGAAACTGAATGTCTACACGCGAAACGAAGGCATCCAACCCCTGCTCGTGCATGGCGCCGAAGTTCTCGCCCAATGATTCCAGAAACTCATGGCGCGTATGCTCCATATAGCGTTGGTAGTTGGAGTTGTTGACTACTCCTTGCAGGTCGCACTCATAATCGCGTACCTTCATATTCAATTGGAAGATGTATTCTTTCATATAAATGATGATTTGGTATTGTCTTCTATGACCATCTTGTAAAGGCGGTCGTTGGGGCGTACCTTCTCGTTTACTTTAAAGGAGAAGCGCTCGCCTTTCACCGTTTGTTGCACCGGCTGCATGTCCACACGTATTTCGTCTATCGTCTGCATGACGGCGCCGGAGGTGGGTCCGGTTATTAATATTTCGTCTCCTACACAAAGGGTTTGGCTTTCCATCTCGAACTCCGCCACGCCAATACCGCTAAAGTATTTGATGCCTTTAGCCACATATACCTTCTTTTTGGTAGAGCCGGAGCCATACTTACTGCTCCATTCGCCCAAGCGTTGTCCCAAGTAATAGCCATCCCAGAAACCGCGATTGAACACGCTGGTCAGCCGTTCATCCCAAAGGGCAACCTTCTCTTCGCTAAAAGAGCCGTCCAAATAGGCGCGTACAGCCTCCTTGTAACATTCAGTGACGATGCGTACATATTCAGGGCCGCGAGCACGTCCTTCTATCTTGAATACCCGCACGCCTGCATCCATCATCTTGTTCATGAAATGGATTGTTTTCAAATCCTTGGGCGACATGATGTATTGGTTCTCTATATCCAGTTCCACATTGCTATCCTTATCCTTCACCGTATAGGCACGACGGCAGATCTGCATGCAGGCTCCGCGATTGGCAGAGGCGTTCATCTCGTGCAGGCTAAGGTAGCATTTACCCGACACAGCCATACAGAGCGCACCGTGGCTGAACATCTCAATGCGGATCAGTTCACCGTTCGGCCCGGTAATAGACTGCTCTATTATTTGTTTGTATATTTCATGTACCTGATCCAGATTAAGTTCGCGCGCCAACACCACAACGTCAGCAAAGCGGGCGTAAAACTTGAGCGCTTCCACGTTGGATATATTAAGTTGTGTGGAAAGGTGCACCTCCTGACCGATGCTGTTGGCATAATTCATCGCTGCCACATCAGCCGCAATGATAGCAGACACCTCGGCCGCCTTAGCCGCATCAATGATCTCTCGCATCAGAGGCAGATCTTCGCCATATATCACCGTGTTAACGGTCAGGTAACTCTTCAAACCATGCTCACGGCAGATGGCAACAATCTTCCGAAGGTCGTCCGTCGTAAAGTTATTAGAGGAGCGTGAGCGCATATTCAGCCCTTCTATACCGAAGTAGATGGAGTCGGCTCCCCCTTGTATAGCAGCCATCAGCGATTCATACGAACCGACCGGTGCCATTATTTCAAAATCTTTCTCGTTCAACGTTCTATTCTTTATGTATGGATTGCAAAGGTATAAATAATATTTGATTTAGCGGGATGTCCAGCCTGTGATGCTTTCCAGAAAAGAAGTCAGGTAGAAACAACATCCTCCTCCTAGCTTATTTACATTTCTCTTATTTCAAAATAGAAGGATATTTAGTATATTTGCATCAGAAAGATAAAGTAAAAGAGATTGATTAAACTAGATTGTTATGAGCAAGTACGTAAATATATTTACCGATCGCGGATTTAAGATCGTTTTTGGTCAGGAAGTAAGCAAGGAATTACTAATATCCTTCCTGAACGACCTGCTAATTGGCGAACGGGTAATTGAAAACATATCCTTTATGGATAAGGAGCTAATGTCGGAATATGAAGATGGGCGCACCGTCATTTTCGACATCCTCTGCGAAGAACCGAACGGAAGTAAATTTATTGTAGAGATGCAAAATCAACCACAAACATTCTTTATGGACAGGGGTTTGTTCTATCTTTGTCGCTCGCTCAGCATGCAGGGAGAAAAAGGAAGAGAGTGGGAATATAAGATTTATCCGGTTTATGGCGTGTATTTTCTCAATTTTATTGAACCGCCCTTCACTAAGCTACGAACGGACATCATACTTTCCGACCGTGAAACAGGCAAAATGTTTAGTGACAAACTTCGCCAAATCTACCTCACGCTGCCTTTTTTTGAGAAGGAGGCAGACGAATGCGAAAACGATTTTGAACGTTGGATTTATTTACTTAAACACATGGATATATTAGACAGAATGCCATTTAAGGCACAGAAAGCAGTATTCGACAAACTGTTGGATATCGCCGAGGTAGCCCATCTAAGCAAAGAAGAGCGCCTCCAATACGATGCAAACCTCAAGGCTTACCGTGACTGGCGCAACGTACTCATCACCATCGACACGCGCTCAAAAAAAGCCATAAAAGAAGGTATGGAGAAAGGAATAAAAGAAGGAATGGAGAAAGGAATGGAGAAAGGAATGGAGAAAGGACGGGAAGAAGGACTAGAGAAAGGCAAACGCACAATCGCTTTAAACATGAAAAAAGAAGGCATACCAACAGAAGTTATTATCAGTTGCACTGGTCTTTCCATCGATGAAATCAATCAATTATAAATTATAACATATATTCTCTTTATACCTTATGCACAATCTAATTACCATTAAATAGAAAAACATGAAGAACATATCAAGAAGGACGGCTCTTAAGACCGTGTTGGCAGGAGGCGCAGCGATGGCTGTGTCGGGGTTGGAGGCTGTTACCACAGCAGAAAAGAAAAAAGCCGCTGTTAAGGAGGCACTGAGGGGAAACGTACGCCACTCCGTTAGCAAATGGTGCTTTGGCGATTATGAGCTGGATGAGTTTTGCGATATTTGCAAGAATATCGGCATCGAATCCATTGAACTACTCGATCCGCAAGATTGGCCTACGGTGCAAAAGCACGGATTGACAGTTGCCATGGCGCAGGGTGCAGGACTTGGCATTGACAGAGGATTTAATGACCCCAAGCTGCACGATGAACTAGTAGCCAGCTATGAGAAAGTGATCCCGATGGTGGCAGAGGCAGGACTAACCAACCTTATTTGTTTCTCTGGTAAACGAAACGGACTGACCGACCTGCAAGGTTGGGAGAATTGCGAAACAGGACTAAAAAGGCTGATGCCAATTGCCGAAAAACACAATGTAGTACTGACGATGGAGCTGCTCAACAGCGTGGGGCATAAAGACTATCAATGTGACCATACACTTTGGGGTGTAGAGTTGTGTCGCCGCATCGGTTCGCCAAATTTCAAGCTACTTTACGACATTTTCCACATGCAAATCATGGAAGGAAATATCATAGACAATATTCGCAAATATCATACCTTCTTCTCGCACATCCATACCGGTGGCAATCCCGGTCGTGCAGAGATTGACGAGACGCAAGAGCTATATTACCCCGCCATTATGCGTGCGCTCGTAGAAACCGGTTACAAAGGCTTTGTCGGACAAGAATTCGTACCCAAGCAGGAGGATAAGATTGCTTCCCTTGAAAAATGCATTCGTATTTGTGACGTATAATTTATTCAGGTAAAGAAGGGGGGGGGTGTCAATAAGATAACTCCCCTTTTCCTTGACGAATAATCTCGTAAGTATCCGTTGTACAGTCTACAACAGTAGAAGGGATCATCTCACCATATCCTCCATCAATGACCGCATCCACACGGTTCTCGTACTTCTCGTGGATCAGTTCGGGGTCGGTAATGTATTCGATGGCATCCTCCTCGGCGAAGACCGAAGAGGTCAGGATTGGATTACCTAGTTCACGCACAAGGCAGCGGATAATCGCATTGTCCGGTACACGGATGCCTACCTCTTTCCGGTTCTTATATATCTTCGGCAGTTCGCTACTGGGAGGCAGTACGAAAGTGAAAGGACCGGGCAGGTTTTTCTTCATCAGTTTGAAAGCCATATTACTTACTTTGGCATATTCGCTCAGGTTGGAAAGGTCGTAACAGATAATGGAGAGATTACTTTTCTGTGGATTGATGCCCTTCATGGCGCAAATCTTTTCTACAGCTCGCACATTCAGCGCGTCGCACCCGAAAGCATAGAGGGTGTCAGTAGGATAAATAACCAGACCACCATCGCGCAATATTGCTACTACTTTGTCTATTTCCTTCTGGTTCGGATTATCTGGATATATCTTTATAAGCATGGTTTTTTTATATAGTAAGCGTTTGAGCCGTAGACCTAGGAAAGGTTTCGGCTCAAACGCTTGTATGTTATTATCCGTAGATAATGTTTCCTTTTTCGTCTGTAAACTCTTCCAGACCTTTGCTATATTGGTTCATAGCGCGAAGGCTCATCCCCATACTTGAGAATCCACCATCGTGGAAGAGGTTCTGCATCGTCACCTTGCGAGTCAGGTCAGAGAACATCATGACACAATAGTCGGCACATTCCGCAGCCGTTGCGTTACCTAACGGGCTCATTTTGTTAGCGAAGTCCATCAAGTGATCCATACCCTTCACGCCACTGCCCGCTGTAGTCAGTGTGGGAGATTGGGAAATAGTATTAATACGTACGTTCTTTTCGCGACCATAGATATAACCGAAGCTACGAGCAATAGATTCCAGCAAGCTTTTTGCATCAGCCATGTCATTGTATCCAAAGAACGAGCGTTGCGCCGCCACGTAGCTGAGGGCTACCACTGAGCCATATTCTGCAATAGCATCCTGCTTCTTAGCTACCTGAAGCATCTTATGGAAAGAAACAGCGGAGATGTCCAGCGTCTTTTCCAACATACTGTAATCTAAGTCGTCATACGTGCGCTTCTTGCGTACATTCGGACTCATACCAATTGAATGTAAAACGAAGTCTATCTTTCCACCCAATATCTTTACTGATTCGGAAAATACGGTTTCCAGATCCTCCACATTAGTCGCGTCAGCCGGAATAACCACTGCATTCAGCTCCTTTGACAAGGCGTCCACCTCACCCATGCGTACGGCTACCGGTGTGTTGCTCAATGTGATAATTGCTCCTTCTTCTACAGCTCTTTGTGCTACCTTCCAGGCTATAGACATATCATTCAGTGCACCAAATACGATACCCCGTTTGCCTTCCAATAAATTATGACTCATACCTTATTCTGTTTATTTACGGCACAAAAGTACACAAAATGTGCAACATACGCAATTATTCCCTATAATATACCCTCTTCACACGAGGTGAGATGGAGGTAAGTATCTCATACGAGATGGTTTTCAACTTGTCCGCCAGTTCGTTGACAGGCAGTTCTTCGCCAAAGATGATGACAGGGTCACCTTCGTGGACATCTGTATCCGTCACATCAATCATGCAAGCATCCATGCAGATATTACCCACGATGGGGCAACGTTTGCCAGCAATAGACACTTCGCCGCCGCCATTGCTAAAATGACGATCCAAACCGTCAGCATAACCAATCGGGATGATGGCAATACGCGAATCGCGTTTGACGTAACTCATGCGGCTATAACCCACCGAGTCGCCTGCCGGAACATTCTGTATCTGCAAAATAGTAGTACGCAACGTACTGACATTACGCAGTCCTCGCTGACCGGAGGCACTAACACCATAGAGGCCAATACCTAAACGAACCATGTCCATCTGATAATTCGCAAAGCGCTCGATGCCTGCAGAATTTAGGATGTGTTTGATCACCTTATATTCCAGCCCTGCTTCCAGTTGAGCGGCGGCTGCGGTAAAGGTATCCAGTTGTTTGTGCGTAAAATCATCAAATATATAAGAATCGCTACCAACCAAGTGCGAGAAGGTGGAACGTACCACAACGCCACTTTGCCCCTTCAGTTGCTCCACGATCCGAGGAATATCTGTCGGCTGAAAGCCAAGACGGTGCATGCCGGTATCAATCTTGATATGAATAGGATAGGAGGTGATGCCACGACGCTCAGTCTCTTTGATAAGAGCATCCAGCAGGCGGAAACTGTAGACCTCCGGCTCCAGATGATTCTCAAGCAAGGCGTTGAAGCTGCCAAACTCCGGATTCATCACGATAATGGGGATAGAGATGCCCTCTTTGCGCAGCTCAGCCCCTTCGTCGGCCACCGCAACGGCCAGATAGTCGCAACGATGCTCCTGCAGCGTCTTAGCCAATTCGTAAGAACCAGCACCATAGCCAAAAGCCTTCACCATACAGACCATTTTCGTCTCCGGCTTCAGCCGAGAGCGATAATAGTTGAAGTTATGAACTATTGCATCCAGATTGACCTCAAGAATAGTCTCATGCACCTTCTTTTCAAGCAGTTCAGAGATGTGTTCAAAGTGAAAATGGCGCGATCCCTTGATCAGAATCAACTCATTCTTAAACTTCTTGAAGGAGGAAGACTTGATAAACTCGTCCGTTGTCAGGTAAAATTCCTTTTCTATATCAAATGCTGCGCTATATTCCTTCAAATCGCGCCCGATGCCGATAATACGGTCTACCTTTTTGCGGCGCACCAAGTCAGCTACCTTCTTATAGAGTGACTTAGGTAATGTTCCTGATTGCAGAATATCGGAGAGTATCAGCGTGCTTTTGAGCGCCTTGCCCACACGGCGGCTATATTGAAAGTCAAGCGCTATATCCAGCGAATTTATATCGGAATTATAGGTGTCGTTTATCAGCAGGCAATTATTGATACCCTGCTTTATGTCTAGCCGCATGGCTACCGGTTCGAGGTGAGAAAACCTCTCCTCTTCATTCACGCTGGTCGGCTTCAGGTAAAGCATCAGCGCCAGACAGTGCATCACGTTCTCGATAGACGCATCATCAGTAAAGGGAATTGTATAGACGCGTTCATAGCCAAGCAACGTGCAACGCACGATGGTTTCCTCCTCCTTCTTTACAACAGACTCAATAAACAGAGGAGCTTCGGAGTCCGTCCTACTCCATGCAATGGCCTTATGCGAAAGGCAAGCCGACTCGATGCAATTAGAAACAAAAGCATTGTCGCCATCATAGATAATCGCCTCGCAGTCATTGAAGAGGGACAACTTCTCCATACACTTCTGGGTGGTTGAGATAAAGTTCTCCTGATGCGCCTCGCCAATGTTGGTAATAATGCCAATTGTAGGGGCGATAATCGGTTGCAAACGCTCCATTTCGTCGGGCTGAGAGATGCCTGCTTCAAAGATACCCAGCGTGTTCTTCTCATTCATTTGCCAAACAGAAAGAGGCACACCCAATTGGGAATTAAAACTACGGGGCGAACGAACAATGTTGAATTCACTATGAAGCAATTGGTAAAGAAACTCCTTAACAATCGTTTTACCATTGCTACCGGTAATGCCAATCACCGGAATAGTAAAACGTTTGCGGTGATACATGGCCAATCGCTGCAAGGCTTTGAGGGTATCCTTTACAACAAGAAAGTTCGCATCCGTCATGGCGTCATATTCAGGCAGCCAGTCGCTCACCACAAAGTTACGCACACGCAGTTTGTAAAGTTCTGCTATATAGTTATGTCCGTTGTTCGTCTTTGTCTTCAGTGCGAAAAAAAGACTCTGATCAGGAAAAGAGAGTGTACGGCTGTCTGTCAGCAGGATGCTGATGGTACAATCGTACAATTTATCATTTATAATTCCGATAGCCGCAGCTACCTCTTTAATTGTATATTCCATTCTTTAATTCAGTTTAGACTTGAGTGTTTCTATCTCTTCTCGAAGATCAAAGGAACGTATTTTCTCGTTAAGTCGTTCTATCTTTAACAAAGTTTGCAGGATGAACTGCCGATATCCCTCGCTTGAGGGATTAAAAGGCTTATGATTGATTGCTTTTTGTATTTCTATCCATTCTCTGAGTGCACGTTGTGTATCAGGAGAAAAAAGAGAGGCGGCAAATTGCTGCCAGATATATTCTACCGCCAATGGCGAAGGATGCAACATGTCGTCCGCATAAAAGCGATAGTCGCGTAGCTCGTCCATCATCAGCTCATAAGCGGGAAAGTAAGCGATTTGCTCAGGACAAACCTGTTGAATAGCCTCAACAGCCAGTAGAAGAGTCGCTTTGCTGAGCTGGTTGGCGTGCGCACCATCCTTCCAGTGGCGAATGGGACTGACGGTAAACAGGACGCACAGATCAGGATTGAGCGCATGCAAGTTACGCAAGCACTCCTTCCAATCCCAAACAATTTGCTGAACCGTCAGCCGCTCACGCGTAAAGGCCTTATCCGGTAATTTATGACAATTGGCTACCACCTGATCTGTCTCTTTCGAACGGTAGGTATAGGCCGTACCCAAGGTAACAATCAGCCGAGAAGCCTTCCGTAGGCTGTCAGCAGAAGCTGCCAACTGGCTATTAATCATCTGCAAAGTGGTTTCTGCAGAAACAGATGAGAAACGACCATGGTGACTAAAACTATGATAAAGACCATTATGCAGAAACAAATCGTCCTCAGTAAAAGGCTTTGGCTCCATTAACAGTCGTAGAGAGGAGGCAATAGAAGCGGGGTTATAGAGCGTACCAAAAGGATTGGCGTCTACCCTAAACTTACTATCAATTAATCGGTTTCCTATATTGTCCGCAAAGCATGACCCCACCACCATCACCTTGTCATCATAGGAGAAGTCAAACGGCATGCGCGGGATAATTATCTGAGTGCGAAAGTCCATTCTGTTAGTTATAAATTACTCTCTTCCTGCAAATTCCGCATCGAAAGTCTCGAAGCAGCCGCGGTCTTGCAAAGTAACATAACAGCGTTTGCGGTCAGAACCGGCAAACGTAATATTGGAAGGCTGTTTGCCTCTGAGGCGAATTTCGCGAAGCAACTCACCGGCGGGCGAGAGCATCTCGACAGTACCTTTGTCGTAACGACAGAGATAAAGATTTCCTTTCTCATCGCAACGCATGCCGTCCATGCCGAAACCCTCGAACGTACGAAAAAGACGCTTGCCGGAGAGGGTTCCGTCGGACTGTATGTCGTACGCCCAAAGTTTGAGTTGGGCGGATTCGTTTACGTAGAGTGTCTGACCGTCCGGACTTACCTCCACGCCGTTGGTGGTACCCATATTTGCCTCGAGCAATGACACATCCCCATCGGGTGTAATCAGCCACAGTTGGCCTTGCTTGTTCGGCCAGTCGGGATCGCTGGCATAAAGGTTGCCGTTCGGAGCTAGGGCAATGTCGTTCGGCTGGTGCATCTTCGGCTCATGGACAAAGACGGAGACGGTACGGGTGGCGGGGTCGACCTTCAGGATATTATGACCGGTATAATCGGCTACAAAAAGCAAGCCGTCCGCTCCGATGCGGATGCCATTGCCTGTGGAACCTTCAGGAAGCGCCAAGAAGCAGGCATGCGTACCGTCAGGATGCAGGATGCCCACAGTGCCCTCACGACCGTAATTGACGGCATATACATTTCCACTAGCATCTGCCGCGGGACCTTCCATCCCTTTTGTAAAGGTTCCTTCGGGCAACAGATCGGTTGTTTCCGGCTGCTCCTGAGCAGTCAGAGTAAAGGTGAGGCTGGCAGCCAGACCTAAAAGAAACATGCGCATATTCATAACTCTATCTTCTATTTATTGCTTCCAGAAACCGGGAAGCAGAATCGTTATTACGGTAAATATCTCCAAACGTCCCGTCATCATCAGAAAAGAGAGAAACCATTTGGCAAAGTCAGAGATTCCGGAAAAGTTATTAGCCGGGCCTAAACTGCCCAACCCCGGACCTGTATTACTAATAGCAGAGACCGCTGCCCCGATGGACTCTTCGAAGCCAAGCCCGTCCAGTGTAAGTACTAGACAACTTATCACAATGATGCTAATATAGACAAAAGCAAAAGCCAGTACCCGATGCACAATATCGGCAGACACGACATGATCATTCATCCGTACCGGTAACACGGCATGCGGGTGCGTACGTTTCTTAAATTCGTTGAGCAGATTTTTCGTCAGGATCACAACGCGCCCCATCTTTAGTCCGCCACTCGTAGAACCGGCACAACCGCAAACAATCATCAGAATAATGGCTATCGACCAGAAGAAAGGTCCCCAAGGCACATAGTCCGCAGTAGCAAAACCACAAGTAGATATCAGCGTTGCCACTTGGAAAGCCGACTTACGAAACGCTAATTCGAAACCGGATTCAAACCCATTATAAAGTAACCAAGCGGTCACCACAATGATGATAATAGCAACAAAGCTATAGAACCAGCGTGTCTCTTCATCGTTAAACAATTTCGATGGCTTACCATTCAGGCAGAAGTAGATCAGCGTTACATTGGTCGCACCAATACACATAAAGATCGTAATCATATAATCAATATAGGCGGAGTTCCAATAAGCAATACTGGCGTTTTTAGTAGAATAGCCCCCGGTAGCCATGGTTGTCATGGCATGATTGATGGCATCAAACAAATCCATCGGGCCTGCCCAAAGCAATAACGTAAGAATCACCGTCAGAAACACATAGACGCCCCAGAGCCGCTTGGCCACCTGCGCAATGCGAGGCCGGAAGCGTTCGTGCGTAATACCGGGCGTTTCGGCATCAAACATCAGCGTTGCGCCACCACCAAAGATAGGCATTAGGGCTACGGTAAAAACAATCATCCCGATCCCTCCCTGCCACTGCGTCAGGCTACGCCAGTATAGGATACCTTTCGGCAAAGATTCAATATCGGAAAGGATGGTGGAGCCGGTTGTTGTAAAACCGGACATGGTTTCGAAGTAGGCATCTGCCACATTATTAATATATCCCCCCAAATAAAAGGGAAGCATCCCCAACAGAGAAAACAGAATCCACGTCAGCGTCACCGTCAGCATCCCTTCGCGCCGTCCGGCTGAGTATTCATTAGCCTGGAAACCGGCTGCATAGAAAACGATCCCTGTGGCCAGCATGATCCCGCACGAAAGAAGTATCGGATAAAGATCCTTTCCTCCGTACAGAAACGAAACAGCAGCAGCTGACAGCATAAATACCGTCTCAAGGATGAACATCATCCCCAACATTTTTATAATAAAACGAATGTTCAGCATAGCTTAATTAAAATAATCCTCCAGTTTACGCATAGCAGTGTCCAAACAGAATACCACCACGTGGTCGTAGGCCTGTATCTGAGTATCTCCTTTAATCATCATCGGCTTGCCGTCGCGTATCAGTCCACCGAGGGTCAGATCCTTGGGAAGATGCAGATCCTTGACCATCTTTTTCGTAATCTTCGAATCCGGACGAGCCACCAATTCGGCCACATCTGCATTGGCAAAGGTAAGACACTTCACGTTGGATACGTCCGCATCCAGCAAGAATTGATAGATATGGCTGGCGGCAATCAGCTTCTTGTTGATTACTGAGCCAATATCCATACTCTCTGCCAACGGGATATAGTCTATATTCTCAATTTTGGCAATCGTCTTGAACACGCCATAACGTTTGGCAGCCAAACAGGCCAAGATGTTGGTGCTGGAGTTTTCCGTCAGGGCGATAAACGCCTGTGCGTCCTTGATGCCTTCTTGCATTAGCAAATCAGTATCGCGGCCGTCCCCGTTAATGATCAGCACATTGCTGGGCACTACTTCGGCAATACGGTAACTCTTTTCCTTATTTGTTTCGATTACCTTCACGCGAATATTATTCGGCAGGTACTGGCAGGTACGGATCGCAATACGGCTACCGCCCATGATGAATACCTTCTTCATCTCAGGGTCTTTCTTGCCGGCATGAATCCGTACGTCATTGATATGCTCGCGTGTAGTGGTAAAAAAGAGAATATCCCCACTCTCAATCCGGTCTGTACCACGGGGAATGATTGTTTCATTCTTCCGCTTAATAGCCACAATGTGGTAAAGCTTCTGGTCGTGCAACAGCTCGGAGAGCAATTTATTGACGATCTGCGCATTCTCGCGCACCTTTACACCGATCAGGATCAGGGCGCCGCCAAACAACTCCCAATACTGGCGCGCCCAAGGGCGGCGCACGGCTGTAACAATCTCCTTTGCAGCCAGCATTTCCGGATAGATCATGGAGTTGATGCCTAGCTTTTCAAACAATTCCTTGTTCTTAGGCAATAGATATTCGTAATTATTGATACGGGCAAAAGTCTTATGTGCCCCCAAGTTGGCAGCCAATATACAGGCCGCTATATTCGTAGTCTCCTCCGGAGTAACGCTCACAAACAAGTCGGCACGGCGAATACCGGCCTCTTCCAAGTCCCGTAACGAGGTGGGATTGCCTACCATGGGCAACACCTCCATACTTGAATTGGTGAAATTCAACCGCTCTTCATTGGGATCCATCAAAACGATGTCCTGATTTTCCTGAGACAACAACTTTGCTAAGTGGGTACCCACTTCGCCCGCCCCGGCAATGATAATCTTCATACTTATTTCTCTTGTTCTTATATCGTTAAGTAAACCAGTCGTTCCCTTATTATCTAACTTATTATCTAACTTATTATTTAAAAAGTGCGTAATGCTCCCGCAATGCTGTCGGCATCCATGCCACACTGCTTATATAACTCAGGAATAGTGCCATGCTCGATAAACACATCAGGCACACCGATGCGTTTCACACGCGGAGTGTATCCGTTGTCTGCCATAAATTCCAATACGGCGCTGCCCAATCCCCCCTTCACCACTCCGTTTTCCACGGTGAGGATGCGGCCATAGTGGCGGCCTACGGCATGCAATAATTCTTCGTCAATCGGTTTCAAATAGATCATGTCGTAATGAGCCACAGAAAGGCCTTCGGCTGTTACCATCTCAATGGCCTTCTTTACCTCATTGCCGATAGGACCAAGGGAGAGCACGGCGATGTCCGTCCCTTCCGTAAGGCATGCCCCCTTGCCAATAGGAAGCACCTTCATTTCGCATTGCCAATCCTTCACCTCGCCCTTACCGCGGGGGTAACGGATGATGAAGGTACCGCCGCAAGCCTTCCACCCGGTGTACATCAGATGGCGCAGGTCGAGTTCGTTTAGCGGCGAAGCAATGATAATGTTAGGAATCGGACGAAGGTAGGCCAAGTCGAACACACCGTGATGCGTAGCTCCGTCCTCCCCCACCAATCCGGCACGGTCCAGACAGATCACCATGTGCAGTTTTTGCAAAGCCACGTCGTGTATCAACTGATCGTACGCGCGCTGCATAAAGGAGGAATAGACGTTACAGAAGGGGATCATCCCCTCCTTAGCCAATCCGGCAGAGAAGGTCACAGAATGTCCCTCAGCAATACCTACATCGAAAGTACGCGTGGGAAACTCCTTCATCAGGAAGGTCATCGAGCAACCGGTAGGCATTGCCGGCGTTACGCCAACGATCCGCTCATCCTGCTTCGCTAGTTCTACCAGCGTATGGCCAAACACATCCTGATAAAGCTGCGGCTCGTCCAGTTTGTGAACGATCAGACGCTCACCCGTTTCTTTGTTAAACTTACCCGGCGCATGCCACTCGGTGGCGGATTCCTCAGCCGGCTTGAATCCTTTTCCTTTCTTGGTGCGGATATGGAGCAACTTAGGCCCCTGCATATCCTTTATGTCGTTTAATACACGCGTCAGGTAGCCCACATCGTGTCCATCAATCGGACCGAAGTAACGGATGCTAAAGCCTTCGAAAAGGTTGTGCTGGCGTGTAATAAGAGCCTTCAAGCTATTATTGAAGCGGAGGATATTACCACGCCGATCGTCCGAGATCAGATTCATCTTCTTTAATCCGCGGTAGACGTCATAACGCATGCGGTTATAGGTCTGGCTGGTAGTAATATCCACCAGATATTGGCTCAACCCGCCTACGCTATGGTCTATCGCCATATTGTTATCATTGAGGATGATCAACAAATTATTCGGATTGATGGAGGCATTGTTAAGCCCCTCGAAAGCCAACCCGCCCGTCATGGCACCATCGCCAATCACGGCAATCACGTGGCGGTTCTCTTCATTTTTCAAAGCCGAAGCAACCGACATGCCCAATGCAGCCGAAATGGAGTTGGAAGCATGTCCCGCAATAAAAGAGTCATATTCGCTCTCGCTTGGATTAGGGAAGCCACTGATACCGTTCAAATGGCGTAAGGTGGGGAAGAGCTGCCTCCTCCCCGTTAATATCTTGTGTCCGTATGCCTGATGGCCGACGTCCCAAACAATTCGGTCTTCCGGGGTGTTAAATACATAATGCAACGCCACGGTCAACTCCACAGTTCCGAGACTTGCCCCTAAATGGCCTGGGTTTTCGGATAATACATCAATGATATATTGACGTAGCTCAGCACATACCTGTTCCAACATCTCCGGAGCCAACTTGCGCAAATCCGCCGGATAATTGATGCTATCTAATATATGTTTCTCCTTGTCATCTGCCATCTCTGCTAATTTTTGTGACAAATGTAAAGAATTAACGGCAGATATAATAATGTTCTTCCTAAATTATCTACTCTTTCAGGACTAGTGGAGTCTCTAAAAGCACTCATGCTTTCCTGAAATGACCTTAAAATAGAAATATCCGAATCTCCTTTCACAGATATAACATCGTGACGG
>JAVVRI010000069.1:0-15906 GCA_036654795.1 Tannerellaceae bacterium | reverse complement strand
CGGGCTTTCGTATTTGAGTAGGAGCTATCATATGTTATTTCTATTTTATCCGTTGTTTATTTTACCAATTCCTTCACATTCACCTGCAAAATTTCCGCTATTTTATGAAGGGTTACAAGAGACGGTTGGCTACGGTTGCAAGCATAGTTGTTCACTATCTTAAAGCTCTTACCGAGTTTTTCTGCCAGCCAAGTCTGCTTGATGCCTTTTTCGTTTAGTACTTCTTTTATCCGATTCATCTGATTGTTTTTCATATCAACGTCTATCATGTTCCAAATATAGAAAATATTTCTGGATAATAATAGACAAAAAATACAGCGGTGTTGACATAATAGAGAATACGCCTCTTTGAGTTTGGGTTGTAGTTCAAATAGCAACTTGGCCCTTTTCTCGATCAATCGACAAATGAGGAGATGATAAAGAGGCAGAGCCATGTGGACAGGTCACGAACGAGAAACAGAAAAGAGGGACAAACCTTGGCGGTTTGCCCCTCTTTTCTGTTTCTAAATCGTATGGTAACGACGGATTAGTTGTTTTCCGGACGGAGTTTGCGGACAACGGCACCGGTACGCCACATTTCGCTTTCGCGGAGGGCTTTCAGTTCGGCATCCAAGCCGGCACGATAGTCGGGCTTGCTGTTGGTGTCGATGGAGCGTTGGGCTTCGTTGCCACAGGCTACTTCGCTATACAACTTCTGGAACACGGGCTTTGCAGCATCGTGGAACGGGCCCATCCAGTCGAGAGCACCGCGCTGAGCAGTGGTAGAGCAGTTGGCATACATCCAGTCCATCCCGTTTTCAGCAAAGAGGGGCATCAAGGATTGGGTCAGTTCTTCAACGGTCTCGTTGAATGCTTCGGAAGGTTCGTGTCCGTTCTCGCGGAGCGTTTCATACTGGGCAAGGAGCAATCCTTGGATAGCGCCCATCAGGGTACCACGTTCGCCCGTCAGGTCGGAATATACTTCGCGCTTGAAGGTGGTCTCGAACAGATAGCCTGAACCAACACCGATACCGAGGGCAATCACGCGATCCCACGCTTTGCCGGTTGCATCCTGAAAGATGGCGTAGCTGGAGTTTAAGCCGCGTCCTTGCAGGAACATGCGGCGGAGGCTGGTGCCTGAGCCTTTCGGGGCGATCAGGATGACGTCTACATCAGCAGGAGGAACGATGTGTGTACGTTCTTTGTAGGTGATGCCAAAGCCGTGTGAGAAATAGAAGGCTTTGCCCGGAGTTAGATACTTCTTGATGCGCGGCCACACTTCGATCTGGGCTGCGTCTGAAAGCAGGTACTGTATGATGGTTCCTCTTTCGCATGCTTCTTCGATATCGAACAGGGTTTCGCCCGGTACCCATCCGTCTGCTACGGCCTTGTCCCAGGTCTTTCCACCTTTGCGCTGTCCTACTATCACATTAAAACCGTTGTCGCGCAGGTTGAGGCTCTGTCCTGGTCCTTGTACACCGTAACCAATGACGGCGATTGTTTCATCTTTCAGTACTTCTCTTGCCTTTTCTAACGGAAATTCATCGCGGGTAACGACGTTCTCGTCTACCCCGCCAAAATTCATTACTGCCATTTTCTTCTAACTATTTAATGTTTAAAAACTAATTGTTTTGTTTATTACCTCCAGGTTACTGCTGCCCGGCAAATTGCTTTCCCTTCGTGGCAGATGGACTGGATATATTTGTTTGGAGCTGCTTCGGAAGAGTGAAGCATGAGCGGCATGCCATACTTTCCTTCGGCCTGATAAGCGATTTCGAAACGGCTGATTTCTTTTTCGGCGAACAGTGTAAGGTCGAAAAGGTCCAACAGGTGCTCGATGTATTTAATGCTGTTTAAATGGCCGTTTACATCGAGGTCGCTATACTTCACCTGATAGGGTACGCCTTCGGATAGGCCTTCTGCCGGAGCTATCTTGCCCGGTTTCTCGATCGGACAGGGGCGGTCGGCTATGTAGGCACCCAGCTTTTCTACATCGAGAGAGGTGGGGCGGCGTGTCTCCATATCAATCGCCGCCCAGATGGTGCGGGCGTAGCCCAAGGTCTTGCCGGCATTGTCCACCCATTCGAAGCAGCGGTTGGTGAAGAGGCGGCCTACCTCTTCTATCCAGGTGTAGAGGGTGAGCGGCTCGGACATCCGGGGATAGTCCGTCATTTCGATGGCCATACGAGACAATACCCAAGCGGTGTGGCGCTCCGTCATCTCGTCGTAGCCAAAACCACGGTCGGCGGCATGGCAGGAGGCGGCGTGGAGCAGGTAGTTGCCGATCATCGGTATCGTTACCCGTTTCCGGAAATCCAGTTGATAGGACTCGGTTACGAAATGAAATTCACCTACTTTGTTCATTGTCTATTCTTCTTTAATATGCAATTTCTTTTCCATTGTAGAGAGCATGTCGCTCAGCCGTTCCACCTTGCTTTTGGTGATGGCTACACGTCCGGAGCGGATAAACTGGAGGACGCCGATCGTATCGCTCAACTCCTTGAAGAGGGATTGCGTCTCTTCGTAATGTCCGCTCTTTTCGAGCACAACGCAGGTTTCGTTCATCTCCAGGATGCGGGCGTTGTACTTGCGGATCAACTCTTCCACCGTACCCATCTTGATGAATAGGTCGGTGCTTAGTTTGTAAAGAGCGATCTCTTGATAGACCAAGTCCTCGTCCGTGTTGTAATAGGCTTTGAGGATGTCTACCCGTTTGTCTATCTGCTTGACCACTTTATCCATCATGTCCTCGTCGGCATAGGTGGTAATGGTGAACTTATGCACGCCCTGAATGGCGGATGGCGAAACAGAAAGCGTCTCAATGTTTAGCTGTCGGCGCGTAAAGATAATCGTAATCTGGTTCAGAAGACCTACGGTATTTTCTGAAAAGATAATAACGGTATATAATTTCTTTGTTGTCATACTTTGAACTCTCTTTCTTTTTTATTCACCCATGATCATATTGGTCACTGCTCCGCCGGCGGGTACCATCGGATACACCATGCCGCAGCTCTCTACGTTGGCTACCAACAGATAGGCGCCTTTGTGATTTAGCATCTCGGCTATTGCCTCATCCAGTTCCTCGCGTTTCTCCACCATCCGGCTACCAATGCCGTAGGCTTTCGCGATCTGCACAAAGTCCGGATTCTCCATAATGGTGGCGGAGTAACGTTCGTGAAAGAACAGCTCCTGCCATTGGCGCACCATGCCCAGAAAGTTATTATTAAGAACGATGATCTTTACATCCAGCTTCTCCTGCATAATCGTGCCCAGTTCCTGCATCGTCATTTGCAAGCCACCGTCTCCACAGAAGAAGCAAACGGTACGGCCGGGCGCACCAAACTTGGCGCCCATAGCTGCCGGCAGACCGAAGCCCATCGTGCCTAAACCACCGGAAGTGACCACACTGCGGGTTTGCTTGTACTTAAAATAGCGTACGCCCATCATCTGGTTTTGACCAACGTCGGTGACGAGCACCGCGTCGTTGTCCGTTGCTTCGGACACACGGCGTACTACTTCGCCCATCCGGAGCGCGCCGGAAGTGGGATACACCTCTTTTTGTATTACTTTGACCTCTTCTTCCGCTTCGTCGGGCGCAAATTCGGCTATCCATTCTGTGTGCCGGG
Source organism: Tannerellaceae bacterium (assembly GCA_036654795.1). Lineage (GTDB taxonomy): Bacteria > Bacteroidota > Bacteroidia > Bacteroidales > Tannerellaceae > JAVVRI01. The sequence continues at coordinate 12,301 of JAVVRI010000069.1, read as the reverse complement.
CGGGAAGGAGTAGGGCGGTTACGGCTGCCAGCGTCTCCTTCGCATCCCCCAGTATGGGGACGGTTACGGCTACGTTTTTGCCTATTTCACTATTATCTATGTCGAAATGGATTACTTTCGCCTGCTTGGCATAGCTCTTCAGGTCGCCCGTCACGCGGTCGTCGAAGCGCATGCCGATAGCGATCAACACATCACATTCGTTTGTCTTTCTATTAGGTCCCACATTGCCGTGCATGCCCAGCATACCTTTGTTGAGGCGATAGTCGCTCGGCAGGGCGGAAAGCCCCAGGGTGGTAGTGCCGGCCGGTATGTCAGCCTTTTCGAGGAAGGCTACCAGCTCCTTTTCTGCATGGCTAAGGATCACCCCTTGCCCAACGAGGGCAAACGGTTTCTTTGCCTGATTGATCAGCTCGGCAGCGGCAGCGATCAGTTCCGGCACTTTGTCGGGGATGGGCTGATAGCTTCGGATATAGTCTACCTTCTTATATTGATAGTCCACCATCCCTACCTGTGCATCCTTCGCTAGGTCTATCACAACGGGACCGGGACGTCCGGTGGAAGCGATATAGAAAGCACGGGAGATTGCCCAAGCGATCTCTTCGGGCTTGCGCACTTGATACGCCCATTTGGTAATAGGCTGCGTAATGCCGATCACGTCTATTTCTTGAAACGCATCCGTACCCAGCAGGGAAGAGGGCACCTGTCCGGCAATCACCACCATCGGCGTACTGTCCATCATGGCATCGGCAATGCCGGTGATGGTGTTGGTTGCACCGGGACCGGAGGTAACCAGGGCTACCCCTACTTTGCCAGAGACTCGGGCATAGCCTTGTGCCGCATGCGTAGCGCCTTGTTCGTGACGAACCAGCACATGTTTCAACTGATCTTTATAGTCGTACAGACTATCATAGATGGGTATTGCCTGTCCGCCGGGGTAGCCGAATATCGTGTCTACTCCTTCGGCTATCAATGCCTTCAACAAGGCTTCCGAACCGGTTATCATTTGTTTCTCCATAGCGTATTAACTGTTTTTTCTAATCTTCTACAATACGAACGCCTCCCTTATCTGCCGAGGAGACCATTTTAGCATAAGCTTTCAGGGCTTTCGAGACAGTACGTTCGCGGTGCTGCGGTGTAAAGGCTTTCGTGCCCCGTGCCAATTCAGCGTTGCGGCGTTCGGCCAAACAGGCATCACTCAGCTTTACTTGGATGGTACGTTCGGGGATGTTTATCTCGATAATATCCCCGTCTTTTACGAGTCCGATGGCTCCGCCGGAAGCTGCCTCGGGCGATACGTGTCCGATGGAGAGACCGGAGGTGCCACCACTGAAACGTCCGTCGGTGATCAAAGCACACGCTTTGCCAAGGTGGCGGCTCTTTATATAGGAGGTGGGATAAAGCATTTCCTGCATGCCCGGCCCTCCTTTGGGTCCTTCATAAGTGATCACCACTACATCGCCGGCTACTACCTGACCGGAAAGGATTCCTTCGCAGGCAGAATCTTGCGAGTCGAACACGCGAGCCGGACCGGAGAACCGCCAGATGCTTTCATCGACACCCGCCGTCTTGACAACGCACCCGTCTACGGCAATATTTCCTTTTAGCACTGCCAGACCGCCATCTTTAGAATAGGCATGCGCCACGTCGCGGATGCAGCCGGCCGCACGATCCGTATCGACCTCTTTATAGTAAGACTCCTGCGAACCCATCTCAATGCTGAAACGGTGAGCTGGAGCACTCTTGTATTTTTGAATCGCCTCCGCTGTGACATGGGGCGAAGTGACGGCGTATTGATCTGCCGCCTCTGCCAATGTCAGTCCGTCCACCCGATGCGTACCTCCGTCCACTAATCCGGCAGCCATCAGTTCGTTCATAATAGAGAGGATGCCACCGGCACGGTTTACATCCTGCACATGATAGATGTGTGTATTCGGAGCCACTTTGCAGAGGCAGGGGGTGATGCGGGAAAGGCGGTCGATGTCGTCCATCGTAAAGTCGGCCTCCGCTTCTTGCGCAATCGCCAACAGATGGAGCACCGTATTGGTAGAGCCGCCCATCGCAATATCCAGCGACATCGCATTGAGGAAAGCCTGGCGGGTAGCAATCTGGCGGGGCAGAACCGAGTCGTCTCCCTCCTTATAATAGGCATATGCATTCTTTACAATTTGGCGGGCAGCATCGCGGAAAAGTTGTGTGCGGTTGGCATGAGTAGCCACAATCGTACCATTTCCGGGAAGAGCCATGCCGAGTGCCTCATTCAGGCAGTTCATGGAGTTTGCCGTAAACATACCCGAGCAACAACCGCAACCGGGGCAAGCATTGCGCTCGACAGCAGCCATACGTTCGTCGCCGACCGACGTATCGGCCGCTTCTATCATGGCATCGATCAAGTCGAGATGGCGCCCGTCCAGTTCGCCAGCCTCCATCGGACCACCGGAAACAAAGACGGTCGGGATGTTCAGCCGCATGGCGGCCATCAGCATACCCGGCGTAATCTTATCGCAATTGCTGATGCAGACCATGGCGTCTGCCTTATGTGCATTGACCATATACTCTACACTGTCGGCTATCAAGTCGCGCGAAGGGAGGGAGTAGAGCATACCATCGTGCCCCATCGCAATCCCGTCGTCGATGGCAATCGTATTGAATTCAGCCGCAAAGCATCCCAACTTCTCTATTTCGGTTTTCACCAACTGTCCTATCTCATGCAAATGCACATGACCGGGCACAAACTGGGTAAACGAGTTTACGATGGCGATAATAGGTTTGCCAAACTGTTCTTCCTTCATACCATTGGCACGCCATAGGGCGCGGGCACCTGCCATGCGCCGACCTTCCGTACTGGCTGAACTTCTTAACGGATTCTTCATCTTCCTTTCCTGTTTTACTGTTTAAAACAAAAAAGCCCTTCTCGTTTAGGAGAAAGGCTTAGTATCTATCATTTATCAAATGCAACGAACTACGCACCTTTCTCCTTACCTACTAATGACTAGAAGGACCACCACGAGAATATGTAACACGTTGTTCATCATTTTGACTGTCTTTGTTCTTGTTTAATGCTGCAAATGTAAAACAATAAATGATACTCGCAAAGAAATCAACAGGGAAATCTGCTTTTTTATATCATTTATCAAGATAATGAGGCAATATGTATTTCATTTTATCAGAAGATTAGGGTTTAGTCGTTGCGATATCCTCTTGATTGATGCTTTCGGCCAATAAGATGGTGCTTTGTAGATAGGAAAATTCTTTTTCGAAGTATTCACTGAACATATCGGTATTTAGGTTCTCTTCTATCTGTTTGGGAGTCCAGAGTTTACCAATCCCGTTCTCTTTACAATGTTCCAGTTGTTTTTCAGTCTGAAGCGTAATCATAAAGAGCGAAACAGAATGCCTTACCTTCTCGTTTTCGAAATTGTAATGCAATACCTTCTTTAACTGGATGCTTTTATCCTGATAGAGCAGTCCTAAGGCTTCGCATACTGCATTATCGATTGTCTGCTTGTAGCGTACATATTGATGGAAGGGATAGTCCAGCTTTTCCGGCGAAATAAATTCTTCCGAGTTACGCTTTACTAGGTAGAACATACCTTGATAGGTAACAATCACGCGTATTACCGGATGACAATACTTCTTTAAAACAGAACGGCTGACCGAACGGGCAATGCAACCGACTACATTTCCTTTGTCATTTATTACAGGAAGCCACATTTCCTTTCGCAGACTGCCTGCCATCATATTTAATCGAATCTGTTCATAGATGATCACCACAATACCGACTACTACACCAAACTGACGATACAAGAAATTCTCTATTCTTACATCTTGCATGTTTTCAGGCATAATACTGTATAAAACAATGAGGAAAAGATGAAGTGTATAGATGTTCTGGTAAATCTGGGCAACGAAATAGAACTCATTTAATGTCGTACGGAGTAAAGTACGCTGATAGACCGGCTTTGTTGAATGACGAGTCCATCGCAGTGTTATCCGTTTAAAGGAACCGACAAAGATTAGTCCAATCACCAGCAGTACTTCGATTACTATTGGTGAATAGATAAACAACATCGGTTCTAATTGCAAGCTTAAAAACAAAGAATAAAGCAACAATGTAACCGTGGATGGTACAAGCATAAACTGGTACACACGTCCTTTACTAAGAAAAAAGTATACTACAATAGACAGAATGCATATTGATGTCCCAATAGCAAACGACATTAAGTAACCTACATAATTATCTAAAAACATAAACAGAAACAACGGCAAAAGACCGATTGCCTGATTATCTAAACCTTTTTTTATATTCCCAATACTCATTATTCTCTCTTTTTCAGGCTGTTTTAATAATAATAAGAGCCTTTCGCTGTTGCTTGGTCACACATGCTTTTCCGCATGATAGGAGGAACGAACTAATGGCGCACTTTCCACCATGCGAATTCCCTTCGTAAGGGCTACTTGCCGATACGCTTCGAAACGCTCAGGGTGCACATATTCGGAAACCGGAATATTCTTTCGGGAAGGTTGCAGGTATTGTCCGATTGTAAGGACAGACACACCTACCTTTAAGACATCGTCCATCAATTCATAGACCTCTTCTTCCGTCTCTCCCAAACCGAGCATAATGCCTGTTTTAGCTGTTACGCCACCGGCAGCAATACGAGCCAGTACGGCCAAACTGTCGTCATAACGGGCAGCACTACGCACCTGCGGACTAATCCGCCGTACGGTTTCCATGTTATGGGAAATGATTTCTGGAGTGGCCTCTACGACCATGTCTACTAGTTCGAGGCGTCCCTGAAAGTCTGGAATTAAAACTTCTACGGTAGTTTGCGGGTTGACTTGCTTGATCTTCCGAATTGTTTCCACCCAGTGACGGGCACCCAGATCGGGCAGGTCGTCGCGGTCTACAGATGTGATCACAGCATGCTTCAGCCCCATCAAGCGAATACTTTCTGCTACATTAGCCGGTTCGTTGGCATCAAGAGGCAGCGGCTTACCGGTTAAAGTATTACAAAAACGACAGGAGCGAGTACATATTTCACCGGCAATCATAAAGGTTGCCGTGCCTCGACTCCAACATTCACCCATATTCGGACATTTGCCGCTGGTGCAAATTGTATGAAGACAATGAGACTCCACAATACGTTTCGTCTCTGTGAATTGCTCGTTACCTCCTAACCGGACTTTCAACCAGTCCGGTTTCTTTACATGTTTTTCCATTTATAGGTTATCAAATAAGTAGTTTGACATCTTCGTGTATAGGTGATAACGTGTGTTACCTCCGCTAATGCCGTGATTTCTATCTTTATACACATGCATATCAAATTGTTTGCCAGCCTGCACGAGAGCTTCGGCATAATCCATTGTCTGCAAGAAATGGACATTATCGTCTGCTGTTCCATGAACCAGCAATAATTTCCCCTTCAAATTTTTAGCCTTCAATAGAGGGGAAGTTGCAGCGTATCCTTCAAAGTTCTCTTTTGGGGTACGCATATAACGTTCGGTATAAACCGAGTCGTAATACTTCCAGTCTGTTGGAGGGGCTACGGCGATACCGGCCTTGAACGTACCATTGCCTACACTCATTGCCATCAATGTGGTGTAACCGCCAAAACTCCAACCCCAGATAGCCATACGATTCTTATCTACATAAGGCAATTTGCCTAATGCTTGCGCAGCCTCTACCTGATCGCGCGATTCTAAATCACCCATACGCAGATAAGTACATTTACGGAAGGCTTCGCCGCGTGCACCTGTGCCGCGCCCATCCACGCTTACTACAATATAACCATTTGCAGCCAGATAATGTTCCCAGTCGAAGCTGAATTTATCCAATACTTGTTGCGAATTAGGACCGCTGTATTGTACCATCAGGACGGGATACTTTTTTGACTCGTCAAAGTTTGCCGGCTTAACAATCCAGGCATTCAACTCGATGTCTGAAGCTGTCTGTAATTTGATGAATTCTTTTTTACCATAAGAATAGTCGGACAATTTGCTGATTAAAGCCATATTGTCCTGCAGGACACGCAAAACCCTTTTCGTTTTTGTCTCATTCACCGTTATTTTAGACGGAGTGTTGGCGTTGGAGTAGGTGTTTACGAAATAAGCAAAGTTCTTACTAAAAGTGGCGCTGTTTGTACCCGGATCGGATGAGATTTTCGTTTTGATGCCTTTCTGGTCTATCTTGTAGACGGAACGGCGCAAAGGGCTTTCTTCGGCAGATTCGTAATAGACCGTGTTGGTAGCTTCGTCCACTCCGATCAATCGGGTTACGTCCCAGTTGCCTTTCGTTACCTGACGCTGCATTACGCCTGTAGGCGAATAAAGGTAGACGTGCGAATAACCATCCTGCTCGCTGACATAGGTAAAGCCATTTGTTAGGAATTGAATGGAGTTAAGCCATTCGGAATCCACATAGCTCTTGTTTTCTTCCCTGAGGATTAAGCGGAAAACACCGCTTTTCGGGTTGGCGTAGTACATGTTGAACAAGTTCTGATGACGGTTTAGCGTCATAACAGCCAGCTGGTCGGGGTTGTTGGTAAAGATGATCCGGGGAATATAACCGTCGGCCTCGATGGGGACTTTTAGCTCTTTAATGTCTTTTGTTGCTATGCTGTAGGAATGAAGGCTTATTTTCGAGTTGTTTTCGCCTGCCACAGGGTATTTGTAGTTGTAATATTCGGGGTAGTTGCCATCACCATACATTTGCATGGAGTATTCGGGTACCTCGGTTTCGTCGAAGCGCACGAAGGTTAGATATTCGCTGTCTGGCGACCAAGCCATGAGGCTGGTGGTAGCAAATTCTTCTTCATACACCCAGTCGGTGATGCCATTTAAAATTTTATTGAGTTCGCCATCCTTGGTTACTTGTACTTCGGTACTAAAATCGAATTTGCGTACCCAAATATTATTGTCGCGCACATACGCGCACATACGTCCGTCCGGTGATAGGAGGGGAATCATCTGCTTGCTGTCCGAATCGGCCAGCGGCTTCACGTAATTACGGCGCACGTCGTAATCGTATATCGTCGATTTGAACGAGCGGCGGTATATCTGCTCCGAATCTCTCCATACCAAGATGCGGTGGCCGGTGCTACTGATTTCATATCCCTCAAAGTCTTTGAACGGACATTCGCGGGCTGTCCGAACATTAAACAGTGTGTCCACCGCTTTTCCTGTTCGATAGGAATATTTAACAATCATATTTTGCTCTTTGTTCATTGCCGTATAGTGTTCGCCATCCGGCAACGAGCGCATTTCGCCTGTTGCTGTAACTTGACGGAACTTACCGTCTGTAATCTCTTTTAAGTCTACACGTTTGTTTTCATGCTGTGCAGACATATTTCCCACTAATAAAAGTGAAAGCAAGAAACTAAAACCCAATCGTTTCATGTCTAATGTATTAATAATAGGAGGCAAAGTTAACATAAAAGCGTGAACTGTTAAGTTTTTTGGATATCTTTGCACTGTGAAAAATGTTAAACCATATAACAACTTCGGTGATTTTCTGCGGGGTATATTCCCCGGAAAGGTGCAGAAAATTTCCATTAATGCCGGATTTACCTGTCCTAACCGCGATGGGGCGAAGGGATGGGGTGGCTGTACATACTGCAATAATCAGACTTTCAGCCCTGAATATTGTCGTACTGAGAAAAGCGTGTCGCAACAACTGGCCGAAGGGGTATGCTTTTTTTCAGGAAAGTATCCCGATATGAAATATCTGGCCTATTTCCAAGCCTATACCAATACATACGATCAAACAGCAGCTTTAATTGCAAAATACGAAGAGGCTCTTGCCTATCCGGGTGTGGAGGGACTGATTGTGGGTACGCGTCCGGACTGCATGCCCGACGACTTGTTAGATTATTTTGCCACACTGGCACGAACGAAGTTTGTTATGATTGAATACGGATTGGAAAGCACGCTAGATCGTACGCTGGAGGCCATTAACCGTGGTCACACACAATCCGAATCAGAAGAGGCTGTTCGTCGTACGGCAGCAAAAGGTATTTATACCGGCGTCCATTTGATATTAGGTTTGCCGGGCGAAAGCCGCGAGGAAATGCTCCATCATGCGGACGTACTCTCTATCCTCCCCATCACGACCCTAAAGTTGCACCAGTTGCAACTGATTCGCCAGACGCGTATGGCGAAGGAATATGCCGATCAGCCGGAACGTTTCCACCTCTATACGGCCGACGAGTATGTGGAGTTGGTAATAGACTTTATAGAACGATTAAACCCCTCCATTGTGGTGGAGAGGTTTGTTTCTCAGTCGCCTAAAGAGCTGCTTATTGCGCCGGACTGGGGATTGAAGAATTTTGAATTTACGGCCAAAGTAGATAAGCGCATTGCTCAGCGTAACACATGGCAGGGAAAGCTTTTTACTCCGCTTCTTTAGTCTTTAATTCGCCGGTGTAGCTGATCGCCTGCTTGTTGACCGGCGTCACGTTCAGCGTTGAGGAGCCGTTCGGATAGATCTGCATACGGAAATCGTATGTGTCCTCTTTCGTTTTGGTTCTGAACTTGATTTGAGCCACTCCCTTTTTGGCGTATGTGCAGCTGTAATCCGTCAATAAAGCTTCAAAGCGCATCCCGTCTCCTCCTCCGTATGGAGCGCTATAGGCTCTGCCAAAATAGGGGAGGTAGGAGATAACCGAATCGCCCCGCACCTCTAACGAATAGGAAGAGGTCAAGTTGACCGGCCGTCCTTGCATCGGCATCGCCCTATCTACATCCACCTTGAAACGTCCATTTTCAATCTGTTCCTTCACCATCTGTTCCTGCCTCGCTTTCTTTTCCTCTTTTTGTTGCTTCGCTTGCGCAAAAAGGGATTGCCCTCCCATGAGGAAGGCAATCCCAACTAAACCTAATAACCTAACAACCTTCATAATCTTATCATCTTAAATACACAATACTAATATAACCTATATATAAGACGTAAAACAGCAGGAAAAGTTTATACGATCTATGTTAATAATAAAGAATAGCATGCGTTCTTTTTGAGACTAGGGCACTTTTTTTCAATAAGTAGTAGCCGATAGTTGTACTACATGCAGACGTGCTAGCTCTCAATATGCAGTGTGTTAATGAAAAAGATAGGATATTTTGCCCGGAAGCCTATATATTATTATACTTTTGAGCCAGCTCAAAATTGATTTTTAGCCTGCTCGTAATTGTTTTTGAGCCGGCTCAAAATTGATTTCCAGCTAGCTCAAAAGTATAATTAGAGTAATGTTTTGATCTAAATAGTGGTATAGAAAGTACTAAACAGTTCCCACTTTCGAATATAAAGTCGATGCTTTTGTGTAGGTACGAGAAGTTTATGTAATTTTGCACACTCAATTCATTCAAATACAATTAAAAGGTTATATGGAGAAAAAACATCCCTTTCAGGGGCTAACCCCTCAACAAGTAGAAGAAAGCAGACGCCTGCATGGCGAGAATGTGCTTACCCCTCCTAAGAAGCGCTCGTTATGGAGCCTCTTTCTGGAGAAATTTGATGATCCTATTATTCGTATCCTTCTTGTAGCTTGGTTCCTCTCCATGATCATATCTGGCGTACATTGCTGGGGGCCGGAGGCTAAAGGCTTTACGGCGTTTCTGGAGCCAATTGGTATCTTCTTTGCCATTCTGTTGGCTAGCTGCGTGGGCTTTGCCTTCGAGGTGAAGGCTAATAAAGCGTTCGACATATTGAATACAGTGAACGATGACACACTGGTGAAGGTCATTCGTGGTGGAAACATCAGCCAAGTTCCCAAGCGAGAGGTAGTGGTGGGTGATATCGTTGTGCTGGAAACCGGTGAAGAGGTGCCGGCAGATGGCGAATTGCAAGAAGCAATTTCTTTGCAAATCAACGAATCGACCTTAACTGGCGAACCCATTATTGGCAAGACGACGCACGAAAGTGAGTTCGATGCCGAAGCCACTTACCCCTCCAACGTCGTCATGCGCGGCACGACCGTAGTGGACGGTCACGGCGTGATGCGGGTAGACAAGGTAGGCGATGCCACCGGATACGGCAAAGTGTATGAAGGTTCGCAGATCGAAAGTGACGTGGAAACTCCACTTCAGATACAACTTAAAGGGCTGGCTGGCGTAATCAGCAAGGCGGGATACACTATTGCGGGCGTTACCTTTGTTGCGTTGCTGGCTAAGCTGCTGATTAATTCGGGCGACTTGCCTATTATGGATTTGGTTGGCCATGTCCTGAATATCTTTATGATTGCCGTTACGCTAATTGTCGTCTCTGTACCTGAAGGGTTGCCGATGAGCGTCACGCTTAGTCTCGCACTGAGCATGAACCGTATGCTCAAGACAAACAACTTGGTGCGTAAGATGCACGCCTGCGAAACGATGGGTGCAACGACTGTGATCTGTACCGATAAAACCGGCACACTGACTCAAAACCAGATGCAGGTACACCAAACGAACTTCTATAATCTGAAGGATCAACATTTGGATGGCGACGAGCTGAGTTGCCTGATCAAAGAGGGTATCTCGGTAAACTCCACTGCCTACCTGGACTTCTCGGAAGAGAAAGTTCGTACGATGGGCAATCCCACTGAAGCCGCCCTGCTACTCTGGCTGCACGGTCAGCACCAGAACTATCTGGATATGCGCGAAGAGGCTGAGGTAATCGACCAGTTGACCTTCTCCACCGAGCGTAAGTATATGGCAACAATGGTAGACTCTCCTTTGATCGGAAAGAAAGTATTATATGTAAAGGGAGCACCCGAAATCGTATTGGCCAACAGTAGCCGTGTGGCTATGGACGGAACGTTCAAAGCCGTAAAAGACTGTCAGGCGGGTATTGAGCAGCAATTGCTCGGCTATCAGAATCAGGCGATGCGTACGTTAGGTTTTGCCTACCAGATACTGGAAGCGGGCAAGACAGACGAAAACTTCTTCGTCAACGGACGACTGCACAATGCCGACCTAACCTATTTGGGTATTGTCGCCATCTCCGATCCCGTGCGTGCCGATGTGCCTGCCGCTGTGCAGGTCTGTCTGCATGCAGGTATTGATGTAAAGATTGTGACCGGCGATACGCCCGGTACAGCGAAGGAGATCGGCCGTCAGATTGGTACTTGGAGGCCGGAAGACACTGACCGCAACATCATTACCGGTCCCGGCTTCGAAGCTTTGACTGATAAGGAGGCGTTGGATCGTATTATGGATCTGCGGATCATGTGTCGTGCTCGCCCGACGGACAAGCAGCGCCTCGTGCAGTTGTTGCAACAGAAGGGTGCCGTGGTAGCCGTAACCGGCGACGGTACGAACGATGCCCCTGCGCTGAAAGCTGCGCAAGTTGGTCTTTCGATGGGCGACGGAACTTCAGTAGCCAAGGAGGCGAGTGATATTACAATCATCGACAACTCGTTCGGCAGCATTACTCGTGCCGTGATGTGGGGGCGCTCGCTATATCAGAACATTCAGAAGTTCATCCTTTTCCAACTGACGATCAACGTGGCTGCCTGTGTGATTGTTTTGCTGGGTTCACTGCTCGGCACTGAGTCGCCACTGACGGTTACGCAAATGCTTTGGGTCAATCTGATAATGGATACCTTTGCTGCCGGAGCGTTGGCCTCACTGCCTCCGCACGAAAAGGTGATGAATAGCAAACCGCGCAAGAGTGGACCGGACGGAGACTTTATCATCACCCGTCCGATGGCATATAATATTTTTATTGTAGGCTTCCTTTTTGTGATCACATTGATGGGTATCCTTCTCTATTTTCACTTCACGGAAGGGGAGTTGACGGCATACGAACTCTCTGAGTTCTTCACCATCTTCGTGATGCTTCAGTTTTGGAATATGTTTAACGCAAAAGCTTACGGCGACAACAAATCGGCTCTGGGCGAGTTGCGGAGTAGCAAAGGTTTCCTGTTAGTTGCCTTGATGATCGTTATTGGCCAGTACCTGATTGTTACGCTGGGTGGCGAGATGTTTAGCGTCGTTCCCCTCAGCTGGAAGGATTGGGGAATCATTGTTGGCTCTACTTCTGTTGTGCTGTGGATTGGCGAGTTTCTACGCTTTATTGACCGCTTGCGCCGCAAGGCATAACAAGGGCATTCCTGCTTCGGCATCTGTGCCTGTTTGATAATGAAAAGAGGGCAGTTCCCATTACGGGGCTGCCCTCTTTTTGCAGTCAATCACAACAGATAATGGCTCTGAGTTTGTCTGTCACGAACTGATCACCAAAAAGTGGGTCAGCCGATTTTCCCTGTGGATGAGTATCGGAATTGTCAGTTTATTCAATTGCGGATTTTAGAATTAATATTCCACGTTTCACACC
>JAVVRI010000068.1:0-16029 GCA_036654795.1 Tannerellaceae bacterium | reverse complement strand
GATCATCGGAAGAAATATGATCTCTTTTAAAACGATCAACGATAGTTCTTGAGTTCGCAATTTTACCAGCTATAAAAATACGACTAAGCTGCAATGTTTTACTCTTATCATCAGCTATTCGATATTGTGTTCTCCTTAAAAGAACATTACCTACAACTGCCCCAGAAACTCTACCTTGAAACTGTCCATTCGCAGTAAGAAAACACAATCCAATTGCTCTATCAGCACACATTTTCATTAATGCGGGCGATGCTCCCATGTAACCAAATGTAACTATACCTTCAATGTTTAACACGGGTATTCGAAACACCTCCTTTTCTTTTACTCTAACAACTACATTCTCTCCATCTTTTGTCAGATAAGCTTCAGGCGTTGTTACATACAAAGTGTTTAATAATTTTCTCATGTTTTATTCATGTAATTGAGTTAAATAGATACTTACTTTTGGCGAATTTGTTAATGTTTTAGGCATACAAATATCAAACAATGAACACGATTTACAATGCGTCTTATAGATTGGAGGAGGTAGCGTTTCCTGTCGATATAATTGGTGCATACGAATGCTTTTCTGTTCTACAAAAGCTCGTAACTCTTCTGTAAAAAATACTTCTACTCTGTGGCGTGTTTCTCCATAATACAAAAAGCCCTTTTCTATAGAAATGGCATACATCTCTTCCAAACAAAGAGCTTGAGCACATAACTGTACCTCATCCACTTTATTTTTTTTAGGCTTACCGTGCTTGTATTCCACAGGGGTTAAAGTCCATAAACCAGGATATTTAGGATGTCGTATAGAATTTAGGTCTAAGGAAGAAGCATTCAACTCCACAACATCCGATATCCCATAAAGACCTAATATACGTGATACTAACGTCACAGATCGCAAAGTGACAACCCCTTTATTTCGATCCATACACAAAGGATCGTCCACTTTTTGATGCATCCAGTCGCCTTCAACAGTGAGCCTATTATCGGCCCACTGTTGTTCTATATGTATAAGAGCCCATTGACGTTCGCAGAATGTAACATGCTGAATACCCGAAAGCATCAATAAATCTTCATCCCCATATTCTACCATTATTCCACAATTTCTTTATATGATCTCTAAAATTTCAATGCCTTCAGGCAAATTTTCCCGGTCAATCGTAATGATATAATCAGAGAAAGAACGTGCCGGAAACTGATCATTCACACGCTTAATTTTCACTCGGTAAAACAATTCATGTGCTGAAGCATTTCCCAAAGCTGTACTATGCTTAAAAACGATCAGCTTACGAGCATTCATCATACCTCTTGCAGCAGAATGGTCATGATCAAACATATTTTTCAATGCTTCCCAAAATAAAATCAGGTCTTCTTTATCAAATCCTGTTTGCGCAGCAAGGTGAGCAGATATAAATCCATTCGCTTTATAAAGTCCATAAGGAACAGAATATTTACGTCCCATTGTACGATTATCGCCACTTTGCTTTTCCGCCTCTTCTTCCGTTGCAACAGCCATGCGGGTAATACTATGTTCAGCCGTCACAATAGGATCAGCAGAACGAGAAAAAGTTAATTGTATAGGGCCACGAACCTGACCGGCATTCGCTCCAGTTGACAACACAGCACCAAAAGCTCGAATATCATAATAGTTACGACACATCCACTGTCGGGCAGCCTCTGTTTTCTCTCCTTTCTCTTTGCTTTTTACATCTTCCTGAGTATGTGCTTCTGCAATTAAATTATTCAAAACAGCCTTTTCTTTTATAAATATATCATAAGGTCTTTCGCAGTTTTTCATGATCTGCACAAAGTTACGCACTTTACGTTTTAAACAAACATCCGAAACCAACCCCTCGCCTGTTTCCGGATCTACTCTGGGTAAATTACCGGCATCCGGATCACCATTTGGATTGCCATCTTGCACATCAAAAAAATAAATAAAATCGTAACGATTCATTATAGCATTTTCCATGTCTGTATAGTTTTTTATTGTACTTGTTCTTGTTCCTAATTATTTACAATTCTTTTTTAGTCCAAAGTTCTTCTCGCTGGTGATAATATCCTATCGCAAAACGAGATTGATCATCCATAGATAAGAATTTGGGCAAACCGTCACTATTCAATTCACTAATCACTCCTTGCAGTAATCTAGTATAATAAATGACCTTTCCTTTATCCAATTTCGTTAAGTGATGACTTGATAATGAGATTAAGCGACCAAACACAGTAACCGGTCTTGTAGATGCTGCTCCATAATAGCGGTCTCTTATTGTTGTATTTGCTCCCGATATTGCCTCACCTTGAATTTTTTCAAGGACAGCAAACAAGCGTCCGCATAGATACGCCTGATTTTTGTTTTCTAAGTCTAATGCCATGGTAATCTCTTTAGGTTTATTTTCAACATTTCTAAATTTCCTATTTAAGTAAGCTTTCAGGATTGCTGCTCTTATAGATGTTATATTCCGGTCTGCCTTTATTCGAATCAGACACTGCATTTGCAAAGATGTCGGATAGGAGCGATTATCTAATATGCTTTGTGTTAAATCACTGACTAATTGGGGTGATAAATTATCCAGTTTATATTGGAATGACACTTGGGTAAGCAAATTAAATACCGAATAATATTTTTTTTTGTTTTCATCTTGAATGATCTCTAAATCTTCAAAATGCTGTAGAAAATGACCGGCAAACTGTTTCACAGTTCCTTGCCTCCAAAAGCGAACAGAAATACGAGCTGCATTCGGAGTGAGACCTAAAACATAAAAAGGTATTTCTCCCTCAATCGTTAATATTCCAGTATATAGTGAATTTAAGAAACTCCGAATAGCCTCGACGTTTTTATCAGGATCATCCTTAGGTGGAGCGGAAAACATAGAGGAAAAGCGATCTTCAAACATCGTTGATTTCTGCGACCAAAAAACAACAGATGTATCTTGCAAGCGATACTTATTAAGCGATTCTTTTCCCAATAAAGTATTCAGTGCGGTAGTATATGCATCTTCGGCTTCTTTAGAAATAGGAGCATTCATTCCTTGCTCCTTATAATAAGAATCATACCCTGAGTTCTTTTGAAATCCAACCAACTTCGCGCCACTCTTTCCTCCGGGGATAGCAATTGCACTATTTAACAGAGTTATCGGAGCTTTCTTGCCTGTTATCAAACAGATGCCTATCGTTTCTTCTCCTTTTTTTTCTGAATCATCAACCGCCAATGCTGTTATATCCCTATCATTTGCAACGATTGAATCAGAGCCAAGCATTTTAAAAGACACATTGGTTCCATCTTTTTTAATTAATTCCTCCCAAATAGGATCAGTTTTAATTTGCCGCATATTTTCGGGATTTCCATAAAACCTAGAGACAGCCTGAATTTCCTCATTCTTAACAAATTTTTCAGCTATTCGTTTGACTTCACTTACAAAAGAATCATTCTGTTTTCTGGCATCCTCCACTGCTTTTTTTTCCCCTTGGGTATCCGTATGTTTTGGCTGAGCCAAAACATAACCAAAATGATCCCAAAAGATATTGACAGTTTGCCAACTATTACTTCCAGAGCGTCCTTTACTTTTAATAACTAAAAATCTCTTCGCTCGCTTTTGTTTACCAGATCCTTCCGTGGTATCTTGCAATGCAAGGAAATGGCCTTCTTTATCGATAAGAATAAGATAAGGAATCTCTTTCCACTCCAGACCACGAGGCGCAATCCTACTGTCCGGATCTGCAGCCTTTCGTTTATAATACTCATATAATGCTTGTAAGATCATCTGCGTACCTCCTCACTATCAATAGATGGGATTTCAATTACTCCTTGTTTCATTATAGCTCTAAAAAACATGGCTTTCGGAGATTTTATATCTGTAAAATCCATATCATACAGCATATATCCCAAATCACAATCTTCCAATATACCATTTCCCCTTACAGGATTTTCAATATATTCAAAATTAGCAGAAAACTCTCTGCATCCCAAATAAGGCTGAGTGAAACATTGTCCGTTACGTGCCCGTCTTTCAAACATGGCATTATACTTTCCTGGATTCTCATCATTCAATTTCGTATCCCCTTTCTCATTTGAAGCTCTTTTCCTTATCGGTATAAACACCAACTCAGCATAAATTCGATAACACACATCTCTCAGTAAAAGGCTAGATTTCTGTTGCCGATTCTCTTCGATAAATAAGCAGGACGCACGTGGGCTCATTAAGTTTCCCACTTCATTTCTTCTAAAAGACATCCATCGAATTGGCTTTAAGACTTCAATACGAGTAATTTGCCATCGAATAGCCGGTTTCCAAAAGATAGATTCAAAAACAGCCCGTGCTGCTGAAGGTGTTATAACATCATAACTTACCCTTTCTACTTTCATTTCGGGTCTTGAAAAACAGGCCATATCGCCAGTTACTTCCAAACAATATTCTTTATTATGGTATTCCATGAATTTAAAGTTAACACATTCTTATAAAAATCATTTTAGTTGTAAACCATACATATTTCTATGTTACATGAGCGGCTATTTTAGTTTTACATCCCTACGCAGGCAAACTCCATTCCAAAATATAACTACACTCACAAGTCCCCTCCGAAAAATCAAGAAGGGATGTCAATGGCTGTTTTCTCTGTTGTTCTTATCATTTCATTACAGACTATTTATTATTAGAATGACTGAATGCATTCATATTCTATTATATTTTTAACTGCAGCAAAAATAGTAGTAATATTTAATAAATCAAACAAAAAGCAATTAAATATTCTATTAAATATCAATTACAGAAAATCAGGAAGAGAATAGACATTAATCTAGTCTCTTCTTGATTTAGCAAAACACCTTTTCAATAAATAGATATTTAATAATTTCAATCCACGCATTTAGATAAAACATAAATACGACATTAGTAGCATACAAATATAAAATATTATTTCACTATTCCTACTATCACTTGGTTCATACCAGCAGCAGCTCCTCAAGCCAATGATTATCCATCATTAATCCAGCTTTCAAGTCGTAACTTCGGCAATCTTCTAATATGAATATACCAGAATATTCAACAACTACTCCCGATTTAAGCAATTTGTCGAAGTCCCATTTTTTAACAGACACACTATAACGCTGTAATTTACGCAATAGCCAAAATTCCGGACCATTTTTTTTTAATTTCTGGAGCAACGCCGTTCCGTCCCCATAGCCTACAAGGACAGACACAGAGTCTTTATCATCTATTAAATGAAACTCTTTCGCTGCTGTAGCATAAAGAAAGTTCATTTCTCTATAGTTCTTATACAAAGAGCACTTGATGTTAGCTTTATCCAACAGGTTACAATCCTTATAAAGCATGGCGAAATAGCGTTCAATAAAGGCCGGATCAAATACATTCGATTGAGCAGATTCCATCAACAAATTAGTCAAGGCGGCTGCACTTTTTCTCATTAATCCAGGTGGAATATTTTGATCCAACTTGAACACAAAGACCTGACCTAATGCTCCCTCTTTGTTTAATTTGCCCTCCCTGTTGCACCTTCCGGCTGCTTGAATAATAGAATCGAGCCCAGCAAAGGAACGATACACAACAGGAAAATCTATATCTACACCAGCTTCTATCAACTGTGTACTTACGACACGCACTGGTTCATGATTTGCTAATTTATGTTTGATTACATCAATCACATCCATTATATGAACCGAGCACATCATGCGGGATAGATGTAATGTATCCTTAGGCATTCTGCGATAAAGTTCTTGAGCATCTTTACGGGTATTAACAACGCATAGCACCTGTTCGTGTTGCATAAGCATTCCTGCTATATCTTCAAAAGTTGTTGTGGATGTAGGCCAGTGTAGCTCAATACGTTTAAAATCGTCAAACAAGTGCTCATCTTTAGGGATAATTTCTGTTACGACACTGCTTAATCCTGCAAATGTTTCCAGGCCCGATCCTATCCAACCAGTAAAAATAGGCATTGTAGCCGTAGTGAATAAAATACTCACTTTAAAAGAGGATTGCAAAGATTGCAGCACATCAAGTACCGGCTCAAGAAATTCTACTGGGAGCATTTGCACCTCATCCAAAATAACAACGGAATTACAAATATTATGCAACTTACGGCACTTCGACACCTTGCAAGCATATAAAGATTCGAAAAACTGCACGTTGGTCGTCACAATAATAGGTGCATCCCAATTTTCAGTAGCTAATAAAGACGGAGAAGATTCTTTCTGCCCGTCTACCTCCAAGTTACTATGATGCTCCACTACGTTCTGTTCACCAAATATAGCACGAAGTATAGCAGCAGTCTGTACGATAATACTAGTATAGGGTATCACGATAATTATCCGATCCTTATTATGCAAAATGGCATGATTCAAAGCCCAAGCCAAAGATGCTAACGTCTTTCCTCCTCCTGTAGGTACAGTCAAGCTAAAAAAGCCGGGCTTCTGCGTGCCCATTTCTCGGCAATAAGATAGTATTGCTGCTCGTTTTTCATTGATGAACGAAGGAGATGCATTAGCTGCAACATGAGCCATGTGTGCATCAAATAGGCTTTTTAATTCAGACAAGTTTGCATACCTTCCTCTCAAAGCAGTTTGTTCCGGCTTCATAAATCGTTCTGTATCCAGATAATCAGCATCCACAAGACAAGAAAATAGCATCCGTATCCATTGATGAAATTCTTTTTCATCATTACTGACTATTGGCTTCTCCAGCAAAGGCGTCATCTCCAGCATTTCGCTGGGTGCATTCTTCAAGATTGCTTGATAGCATAGTTCCTTTCCAAGGCGATGAAGCATATTGGCTTCACCAGCCGAAATCCAATCTAACAAACCGGAATGATGCCCTGCGATACAATAAGATAAGGGTAAATAAGAATGAGGAAATTTATTTTTAGCCAATATAGCGCCGGCAGTAGAATGGTCCGATTTGTGAGGTATCCTCGAACAACTATCCATACCTGATATCAAACGAATATAAGATTGAAAGCCCTCCTTGCTATACTTCCCCATATCATGCCACAAACCAAGTAGCTTGCCCCAACCTGCTGCGCCAAACACAGATGCAAAGGATTCACAATAACAAGCAACACCATTCGCATGTTCCTCGATTGTTTGAGTTTTAAAAGTCCCATCCTGATCCTTCCGCACATGTGCTATAAAAACCTCTTTATTAATCATAGGCTATCTCCGTCCTTTATTTAATTTTATTATTCCAGCAAACAATAAACAACAAAAATACAAAAATAAAACGAGTAATAATATTCTAAAGTAAAATATAGGGCACTGCAGCAAAATTAAGTTTTGAGCTTAAAACCATCTGTTTTTAAGTTTGTAAGTCATTCGTCCGAACTATTAGTACTTTCGATACCAATAGTTAGTGCAAAGCATTCTCTTATTTATACGTTTTAGCAAGCTCGTAATCTATTTTGAGCAGGCTCAAAATAGATTACGAGCTTGCTAAAAATCAATTACGAGCTAGCTCAAAAGCATAATAGTATATAAGCAAAAAGGTAAAACATCCAATCCTTTTTATTAATATACGACGTATTCTACCCCCCGGTATTACAATCAGGCAATTGGTCTGAAACTTAAAAAGATGCGTAAAAGTTTTGTATTTCGAAGAAAAGCCGTACCTTTGCAAGCCGAATATTATCAAATGTATTAAGAGTTTAGTTCTTAGCACTTTGTTGCTCAATGTGTCCGTAGTAGCAAAGATGTTGGAGCTTGTTTTTTAGAGTTATTAATTAATTAATTATTAAGCAGTGGATACTTTAAGTTTTAAGACCATTTCTGCAAACAAAGCAACTGTAAACAAAGAATGGGTCATTGTTGACGCAACAGGACAGTCTTTGGGACGCCTTTGCGCAAAAGTAGCGAAAATTTTGCGAGGCAAGTACAAACCCAATTTTACTCCGCACGTTGATTGTGGTGATAATGTAATTATCGTCAATGCAGAAAAAATCGTTCTCACCGGAAATAAGTGGAACGACCGTGTTTATTTGAGATACACCGGATACCCCGGTGGACAGATCGCTTACACTCCTGCCACGTTGATGGCTAAGGGCGAAGATCGTCTGTTTAGAAAAGTAGTAAAGGGTATGCTACCGAAGAATCGTCTGGGTGCACAACTTCTGGGAAACCTTTATGTGTACGCAGGAACTGAGCACAAGCACGAAGCTCATCAACCCAAGTCAATTGATATTAACTTACTTAAATAACAACTATGGAAGTAGTAAATGCAATAGGAAGACGTAAAGCAGCAGTTGCTCGCGTATTCGTTAGCGAAGGAACGGGAAAGATAACCATCAACAAACGTGATCTTGCCGCTTACTTTCCTTCTACAATCCTTCAGTTTATTGTAAAACAACCGCTGGTAAAGCTGAGCGTTGCAGAACAATATGACATCAAGATCAATCTTGACGGAGGTGGTTTTAAAGGACAATCAGAAGCCGCTCGCCTGGCAATTGCTCGCGCACTGATCAAGATCAATGCAGAGGACAAACCGGCACTGAGAGCAGAAGGTTTCGTAACCCGCGACCCGCGTTCTGTTGAACGTAAGAAACCGGGACAACCCAAGGCACGTAAGAAATTCCAGTTCAGCAAACGTTAATGTTAATTGTGAGTCTCTTACAAGCATGACAAAGCGTTTAGTATCTAAATTGTTAGGATTTCTTTTGCATGCGGACATGCCGGAGGACTACCTGATGATTGAGTTAAACACAAGAATGTAAACGATTTTAAAAAGAAAACAATGTCAAGAGTTAATTTTGATCAGTTATTAGAAGCCGGTGTACACTTCGGACACTTAAAAAGAAAGTGGAATCCCGCAATGGCTCCTTATATTTTCATGGAGCGCAATGGTATTCATATCATTGATTTATATAAAACAGTTGCTAAAGTAGACGAAGCAGCAGAAGTAATGAAGCAGCTTGCGAAAGCCGGCAAAAAAGTACTTTTCGTCGCTACTAAAAAACAAGCTAAACAAGTTGTCGCTGATAAGGCCTCCTCTGTAGGTATGCCTTACATGATCGAACGCTGGCCGGGTGGTCTGTTGACCAACTTCCCGACTATCCGTAAAGCCATCAAAAAGATGACGACGATTGATAAGATGACAAAAGACGGTACATTTGATAATCTTTCAAAAAGAGAAAAACTTCAAATCACGCGTCAACGTGCTAAGTTGGAAAAGACACTCGGTTCTATCATTGACCTGACTCGTCTGCCTTCTGCTTTGTTCGTTATCGACGTGATGAAAGAACATATTGCAGTGCGCGAAGCAAACCGCTTGGGCATCCCCGTATTTGCTATGGTGGACACCAACTCGGATCCTAACAACATCGACTACGTAATTCCGGCTAATGATGACGCTACAAAATCTGTAGAAGTAATCATGAGCGCTATTTGCGAAGCTATGAACGAAGGTTTGCAAGAACGTAAGGCTGAGAAAATTGACACTGACGCTGCTGGCGAAGGCGAAGAAGAAGCTCCCAAAAGAGAACGCAAAGCTAAGGCAACAGTGAAAAAAGAACGGACGAAGAAAGAAGATGACGAAGCGTTGAACGCTAAAGTGATTGATAAGTTCGCTAAAGAGATAGAAGAATAATAATATATTCCTGTAAAGAAAAAGATTATGGCAGTTACAATGGCTGATATTTCTCACCTGCGCAAAATGAGCGGAGCTGGGATGATGGATTGCAAGAAGGCTTTGGAAGAAGCTGGTAGTGATTTCGATAAGGCAATGGAGATTATCCGTAAAAAGGGTCAGGCTGTTGCCGCTAAACGTTCAGACCGCGAAGCGGCTGAGGGTTGTGTGTTAGCAATGGAATGTGGCGAATTTGCTGCGGTAGTTGCATTGAAGTGCGAAACCGATTTCGTGGCTAAAAACGAACAATTTATATCTTTAACACAAGATATTCTGAACGTGGCTATGAACCTTAAACCGGCTAACATAGAGGCACTTCTTTCTTCTCCAATGGCTGACGGACGTGCTGTACAGGAACATATTACAGATCGTATCGGTGTAACAGGCGAAAAAATGGAACTTGGGTTCTATGAATTCGTAAATGGAGCAACGACAGTTTCTTATATTCATCCGGGAAACAAGCTGGCTACTATCGTTGCCTTTAACAAGGCTGGCGTAGACCATCAGGTAGCTCGCGATACTGCTATGCAAGTAGCTGCCATGAATCCGGTGGCTGTTCGCGCTGACGAGGTTGCACAGCATGTAATCGATACTGAAATGGAAATTGCACGCGACAAGGCACGTGAGGCCGGCAAACCTGAAAATTTGCTAGACCGCATTGCTCAGGGTGCGTTGCAAAAATACTATAAAGAAAACACGTTGTTGCAACAGGATTTCGTTAAAGATGCAAAGATCACGGTCGAACAATACCTGCACCAGCAGAACAAGGAACTGACTGTCCTTTCATTCAAACGTATTACGCTGAATGTTGACTGATTTCTGATTTGTTCACGATAGCAGAAAAGGCTGCCCGGAGTTAAATCCGAGGCAGCCTTTTTTATGTTTTAATACGTATCCCTGAAACTATTTCAGAGCAGCCAAAGCTGTTTTGATGCGTTTGATGGCTTCCACCAAGTTCTCATCGGAAGTAGCATAAGAGAAACGCAAACATTCAGGAGCGCCAAAGGCAGCACCACCGACAGTGGCTACGTGGCCTACTTCAAGAAGATACATGGCCAAATCGCCAGCATTATTAATCTTACGACCGTCTGCACTCTTTCCATAGTATGAATCCACTTTGGGGAAGAGGTAAAAAGCACCTTGCGGTACGTTCATCTCAATGCCCGGGATATCTTTGCAAAGGTCAACAACTAGGTTACGACGGCGAAGGAATGCGGCACGCATCTCGCCTACACAACTTTGATCGCCTGAGAAAGCAGCTACAGAAGCCTTCTGAGCAATAGAACTTGCACCAGAGGTATATTGTCCTTGCAACTTATTGCAAGCCTTAGCAATCCATACCGGAGCGGCAATAAAGCCAATACGCCAGCCGGTCATGGCATACGCTTTCGACACGCCATTGATCACAACCACACGATCCTTGATAGCAGCAAACTGAGCAATGCTCTGGTGCGCGCCTATATAATTGATGTGTTCGTATATTTCATCGGCCAAAACAATGATATTCGGATGTTTTTCGATCACTTCGGCCAGTCCTCTCAACTCCTCTTGACTGTAAACGCTACCAGTCGGATTGGATGGTGAGCAAAGGATCAGCGCCTTCGTTTTCGGCGTAATGGCAGCTTCCAACTGGGCAGGGGTAATTTTAAAATCTTGATCAATGCCGGCAGTTATGATTACGTTTGTACCTTCAGCCAGTTTTACCATTTCTACATAGCTAACCCAATAAGGAGCAGGAACGATTACTTCGTCACCGGGGCCAATAATACTCAACAAAGTGTTACATACAGATTGCTTAGCACCACCGGATACGATGATCTGGTCCGTCGTATAGTCCAGATTATTTTCTCTTTTCAACTTCTCAACAATGGCCTTGCGCAGATCCATATATCCGGGGACGGGGGAGTAGAACGAGAAGTTATCATCTATCGCTTTTTTGGCGGCAGCTTTAATATGATCCGGCGTGAAGAAATCGGGTTCACCCACGCTAAGGTTTATTACATCAACACCTTGAGCCTTGAGCTCATTACTTTTTTGCGACATTGCTAGTGTTTCCGAAGGCGATAAGCTAGCTAAACGGTCTGAAACTTGTGTCATGATACAAATATGTTTTATTGTTACTTGATATTATGCAAGAGATGCCCCATACGCTCTTTTTTCGTTTTGAGGTAGAATTCATTATAGCTATTGGGCGTCACTTCGATAGGCACGTTTTCCACCACTTCGAGACCATAAGCTTCGAGGCCGACACGCTTCACAGGATTGTTGGTGATCAGACGCATTTTATGTACGCCCAAATGACGAAGTATCTGTGCCCCTACGCCATAATCACGCTCGTCAGCCTTGTGACCGAGGTGCAAATTTGCCTCCACAGTATCAAGACCGTTTTCCTGTAGTTTGTAAGCTTTCATTTTGTCCATCAGACCAATGCCACGTCCTTCCTGGTTCAGATAAATGATAACGCCTTTTCCTTCGTTTTCAATCATTCGCATGGATTTATGGAGTTGCTCTCCGCATTCGCAGCGCATAGAGCCAAAAATATCTCCTGTTGAGCAAGAAGAATGTACGCGTATCAGCACAGCTTCGTCTTTCGTAAATTCGCCTTTAATTAGGGCGATATGCTCCAGTCCGTTACTTTTCTGGCGGAAAGGAATTAAGCGGAAGTGACCGTATTCGGTCGGCATGTCTACCTCCACCCCTTGCTCCACGATCGATTCCGTACGCAGGCGGTAGGCTATCAGGTCTTTGATGCAAATGAGCTTAATATCGAACTTTTGGGCTACTTCCCACAATTGCGGAAGGCGCGCCATTGTACCGTCAGGATTGATAATTTCAATCAGCGCGCCGGCAGGATAAAGGCCGGAAAGGCGCGCCATGTCTACAGTTGCTTCCGTATGTCCGGAACGGCGCAACACACCACGTGAACGGGCGCGAAGTGGATTAACGTGGCCGGGACGACCCAAATCAGTCGGTTTTGTTTCAGGATTGGCCAGCGCACGGATGGTTTCGGCACGGTCGTACATGGATACACCGGTGGTGCATCCGCCGCCCAACTTATCCACCGTAATGGTGAAGGGAGTTTCCAACGTAGAGGTATTATTAGTAACCTGCATATCTAGATCCAGTTCCTTGCAGCGTTCCTCAGTGATAGGTGCACAAAGCACACCGCGGCCATAGGTCAGCATAAAGTTAACATGATCAGGGGTTATTTTCTCCGCAGCAATAATGAAGTCGCCTTCATTTTCGCGATCTTCATCGTCCACAACAATCAAAAACTTACCTTCGCGGAAGTCTTCGATGGCTTCTTCGATGGTGTTCAGTCTAATCTCGCTCATATTGTATAATATTTCTAAGTTTCTGTCAGCAAATGTAGTGCAAATATTAATATGTGCACTACATTTTAATGTCAAACTACTCTAAATGCTTCTCTGAACGAGCGATTGTTAATAGCCGGTAATAATATCGTGAAGTTCGTTGCTCACCTTTTGGATGACACGCACATCGTGGCGCAACAATTTGCGCTGGTAGGTAGACAGAAAGTAAACAGGCAAGCCCAAAGGAAAGATCAAGCCCAATATGAGTCCGCTCTTTTTATTCAGTCCGGCCGTCAGCTGGCTATACCCGTCAATGACAGGATAGTCCATCAACTTATTAAGCAGTAAATTCTGATCTGAATTGTTCAATTCAATGATGATTGCTTCCATCTCATTAGCGATCCGCTCAGCAATCGGATCTTTACCTCCGTTACGCCAGAAGGAGATGTAGTTTTGCCAGCGTTTCTGCACGGTGAGGTAGTCTCCACAATCAGCAGCCAATCGGTTCAGGCGAGGAGCCAAAGCCACATAGTCGGGAGCAAAGATGATCATTTCTTTCTTCTCAATCTTACGTCCGGAACGCTTGCCTATCAAATTCTTCAGCGCATTAAGATAAGTGTCTGCATTAAGAATCACGGAGTCGTTCACCGCCTTGTAGGTCAGGAATACACCCAGAGGCGTAAGTATTGCGGAACTAAGCCACATTCCTTGCCAAGCCTCCCACATCCCGTCGCGCGCCATTTTAAAACCAATATTGTCGATTATATAGTAGAAAATAAACAGAATGACAGAGATAACCACCGGCATACCCAGTCCTCCTTTACGGATAATGGCACCCAGTGGCGCACCAATAAAAAAGAACACAAGACAAGCAAAGGAGAGGGTAAACTTCTTGTGCCATTCGGTCAGGTGGCGACGTACGCGGCCGGCCTCATCGCCAACAGTGGCAGCCTTAAAATAATAGTCAGACCGCACATTCTCAATGGAGCTTTTGGCACGTGCCAAAAGAGAAGCCTTACTGCTAGCCGATTCGGCCTGAAAAAGGCTGTCATAATTAAGTACCTGCTGAGGTGGAGGCATCTGTCTCGGCCGGATAGGGGCAGCTTGTGCGCGCTGATCACCACTAGCCTCTGAGCCGGCTACACGCTCAATAGGCTTGTTTTCCAATCGGTCGCTAAACGATTTGCGATAGGAAAAATTATAAATATTCAGTGCATTCTCGCTCTTTATGCTGTCCAGTCGTACGCTCATCGAGTCGATGGAGGTTTGCAGATCTACCAAGTTCTTCCCCATGTACTGATTCTGCATAAAAGACTCGTCCGTACGGGTAAAATTGGCATCAAACTCAATAAGAATATCTTTGGTTGTAAACGTTTCGCGTCGATAAGGCACAGCGGTACTGGCTTGCGCAGTACCACTCTGGTTTTTCAGATTCTCGAAAGACTCGCCTTTAAAGAGGGAAAGGACGAGGAAAAGCTGGTCGGCCGATGTCTTCAACCGTCCGGAATCAGCCAAAATCACACGCGCATTGTTGAAACCTTCCGAATAGTCGTAGATCATCATGTCCCTCAACAATCCGGTCTCGTTATCTTTATGCTTTACGTAGACATTAAAGCCCGTAATCTCGCTATAAAACACCCCTTCGGGTATATCCAACTCGGGCGACTTTTGGCGCATGGAGTATAGCAAAGTATATAACTTCACTTGCACAACGGGCATAGCATTATTTTGGAAAAAGAAAGCGCCGACACAGACCAAAAAAATGGTCAAGATAAGCGGACGCATAATGTGTATCAGCGACACACCGGCAGACTTAATGGCTAGCAACTCCAACCGTTCGCCCAAATTACCAAACGTCATCAACGAAGCCAACAAAATGGCCAAAGGCAACGCCATTGGCACCACAAAAAGAGCGGCATACATCAGCATTTCTGCCAATATGGGGATGCCAAGCCCCTTCCCCACCATGTCGTCAATATACCTCCAGACGAACTGCATCAGTACAATAAACAGACAAATGCCGAATGTCATTAAAAACAACGGCAGGAAGGTCTGCAACATAAATGTATATAATCGTTTTATTCTCAACATTGCCTATACGCTTGAAGGGACAAAAGTAATGTAAAAAACGATACAAACCCCACGGTTTTTTACAAAACTAACCTAAATGCCCAATGTACGTTTCAATTCATCTACTTGCGTGTCCCATAAATTAATGGCGTCTGCTTTATCACCCGGCTCAGCAAAGTCCGTAATCTCCAACGCCGTACTCCCGGTAAGTTCGATACGATGGATTATAAATTCAAAATAGGCATTCGGATCCTCTTCGTCCGTCCATTGATAACGTATACTCGATTCGTACTTCTGCGCCAGCACGTTTGCCTGCTGCTCATCCTTCTCCCACCTAAAAGTATAAGTTCGTTCGTTGATTGTCACCTCTTGCGCGAACCAAGAGGAAAGTCCGGAGGAAGTCGTCAAATGTTTCCACAAACTTCTTTGCGATACTGTATCGAAAATGTATTCGATATGAAACTTCTCTTTTTTCATGACTCATTCTGTTTAATGCGCAGCAAGATAGGCAATAAAAATGAAAAATGCTAATTCTTCCGGCTAAAAAAGTTCTCTGGCTTAGCTTCTTAAGATAAAAGAATAGGAAATAGGAGAAAACTTTTTGCACAAAGTGTTGCGTAATACAAAAAATACCTATACTTTTGCACCATCAAATCAGAAATGATGGCGAGATAGCTCAGTTGGTTAGAGCGCATGATTCATAATCATGAGGTCGCCGGATCATCCCCGGCTCTCGCTACTCTCAATACTAAAGCATCTACGAGGCTTCCACCTGTAGGTGCTTTTTTTATGTTCCACAAAACACAAGATAAGGGGTCAGCCGATTTTCCCGGTGGATGAGCAGCGGTATTTAGCCATATAGTTTCCCTATTCGGAAGAAATAGAAATATCCGAATCTCCTTTCACAGTCATAACATCGTGACGAACTGCAGATTACGGTGAAACGTGTAATAAGGAGGTGCTTTCACGAGCACCATAAAAGATAACATAGGTGATTCGCTTAAAGAACATAGGTGATTCGCTTAAAGAAC
>JAVVRI010000067.1:0-16162 GCA_036654795.1 Tannerellaceae bacterium | reverse complement strand
ACCTCCTTGTTTCACGTTTCACCGTAACGTGCAGTCCGTTATGATGTTATGACTGTGAAAGGAGATTCGGATATTTCTATTCCTTTAGGTTACTTCCGAAACTTGAGAAATTTATTTGTTTTAGTAAACCTCCTTTGCCACTTGGTAAACGCTGTCGGTCGCCATCATTGTGTAAAAATGGAGGCTGGGCACGCCGTGGGCGATCAGATCTTTACATTGTGCTTTACACCATTCAACGCCCACCTCTTTTGCTGCCGTGTCATCTTTACATTTGCGTAGTTCCGAAGCGAAAGGCTCCGGTATGTCCGAGCGGAATATTTTTGGTAGGACGGTCAGTTGGTTTTTGAATACAATCGGCTTAATGCCCGGAATGATGGGCACAGTGATACCTTCAGCGCGCAAGCGAGCTACGAAGTCGTAATATTTACTATTGTCGAAGAACATTTGGGTAACCAAATAGTCCGCCCCGTTTTTCACCTTCTGTTTCAGGTAGGAGATATCGGAGTCAATGTTTGGCGCTTCTTCGTGTTTTTCCGGATAGCAAGCCATGCCGTAAGCAAAAGGTGTTTCGTTAGCCTCAAAGGTAGAGCCGTCCACAGCAATACCTTGGTTGAAGTTGTTCACTTGTTCCTGCAGGTCGGTGGCGTGCTCGTGATAGAGGCTGCTGTCCTGACTTGGATCAATCGTCTTTACGTCTCCTCGCAGTATTAGCAGGTCGTTTACCCCAAGAAAGTTCAGGTCTATCAGAGCATATTCTGTCTCTTCCTTAGAGAATCCCTTACAGATAACATGAGGTACGGCTGTGATGCCATATTTGTTCTGAATAGCTGAGGCGATAGCAACCGAGCCGGGGCGCTTGCGGATGTTTACTTTCTGGAAGCTTCCGTCCGGCAGGGTCTTATAGATGTATTCGCTGTGGTGCGAAGTAATATTGATGTATTTCGGGTCGAATTCCTTTAATTTATCTATTACATTATATACCTTTTGGATGCTGTTCCCTTTCATTGGAGGAAGTATTTCAAAGGAGAAAGCGGTGCTTTTGCTGTTGTTTATCAGATCTATTACTTTCATATAGCTATTATTTTTGATGCAAATGTAACAATTATACTGTAAAATAGCTTACTTTTGCCGGTACAATCTAATAACGATAAGATATGGAAAATATGAATTGGTCTGCTCTCTCCTTCGGGTATATGAAGACGGACTACAACGTGCGATGTTACTATCGTGATGGGAAATGGGGCGAGTTGGAAGTTTGTTCTTCCGAAATCATCAACATTCACATGGCAGCAACTTGTTTGCATTACGGGCAAGAGTCGTTTGAAGGTATGAAAGCATTCAGAGGAAAGGACGGTAAGATTCGCGTCTTCCGTATGGACGAGAATGCAAAACGCATGCAGTCTTCAAATCGCGGCATCAAGATGGCTGAGTTTCCAGTGGAACGCTTCGAAGAGGCTGTTCGCAAAGTAGTTAAACTGAACGAACGTTTTATTCCTCCCTATGAAAGCGGAGCCTCCTTGTATATTCGTCCATTGACGCTGGGTTTAGGTGCTCAGGTGGGTGTGAAGCCGGCTAGTGAGTATATGTTCATGATTTTTGTTACTCCCGTAGGTCCTTACTTTAAAGGTGGCTTTCAGCCGTCCGAAGTCTGCATCATGCGCGATTACGACCGCGCTGCGCCTTGTGGAACAGGTACAATCAAGGTGGGTGGAAACTATGCCGCCAGCCTTGTTGCCGGCGAAAAAGCACACGAACATGGCTATGCCGCTGTGCTCTATCTGGATCCTAAGGAAAAGAAATACTTGGACGAATGCGGTCCGGCTAACTTCTTTGGTATCCGTGGGAATACATATATTACTCCGAAATCGAGCAGTATCCTTCCCTCTATAACCAATAAGAGCTTGATGCAACTAGCTGAAGAGATCGGTCTGACGGTAGAGCGTCGTCCTGTCCCCGTAGAGGAACTGGCTACGTTAGACGAGGCTGCCGAATGTGGAACAGCTGCCGTGATTGCTCCCATTTCGCGTATTTATGATGTGGATAAAGACTTGTCGTATGTCATTGCAAAAGATGGCAAGCCGGGACCTGTATGCGAGAAGCTATACAACAAACTCCGCGCTATTCAGTATGGCGACGAGCCCGATAAATATGGTTGGGTGACGATTCTGGACTAAGAAATAGTTTTTTTTTGCCCGGCAACGGAGGCTTACCCAAAGCCTGTTGCCGGGCTTTTTTATGCAGTTGTTATCTCTGAATGATGAAAAAGGAAGAATTATTGCAATCCTAGCATTGCAATATCTAGATTAAATTACTACATTTGCAGTCAATATTTACGTAGTAACAATCAGTGGAAGCATTTTATAGAACACATAAATATCTCGTTGAACATACATTTTCTCCAATCAGGAGAGGGTTGATGGATGAAATTAATTGGGACGACCGTCTGATCGGGATAAAAGGCTCTCGTGGAGTGGGGAAAACAACCTTCTTGTTGGAATATGCACGCGAATTCTTTGGCGCTAACAACCGTGAGTGCCTATACGTCAATTTAAATCATTTTTACTTTACCGAACGGACGTTGACGGATTTTCTAATTGAGTTTCGCTCGAAGGGAGGGATGGTGTTGCTGATCGACCAAGTGTTTAAATATCCCAACTGGTCGAAGGAGTTGCGCTATTGTTATGATCATTTTCCGGATGTAAAGATTGTCTTTTCCGGTTCGTCCGTGATGCGGCTGAAGGAAGAGAACCCAGATCTGTCCGGTTGCGTTACCTCCTACAATCTACGCGGGTTCTCGTTTCGTGAGTATCTGGGCATTGTGTCGAGTTGTAACTTGCCAATCTTTACGCTCGAAGAGCTGTTGAGTGACCATGTACGGATAGCACAAACGATTTGTGCTAAAATTAAGCCGATGGCCTATTTTCAGGAGTACCTGCACCATGGATACTATCCTTTTTTCCTTGAGAAAAGGAATTTTTCAGAGAATTTACTTAAGACGATGAACATGATGCTGGAAGTCGATGTGCTATATATAAAACAAATAGAGCAAAGTTATTTGTCCAAACTCCGAAAATTGCTATATTTGCTGGCTGTCAGTGCGCCGTGTACGCCAAACGTGAGCCAGTTGAGCAAAGAGATAGAAACCAGTCGAGCAACAGTGATGAATTATATCAAGTATCTAACCGATGCGCGGTTGACGAATATGCTCTATTCGGACGGGGATGCGTTCCCTAAGAAGCCAGCAAAGGTATATATGAATAACTCGAACTTGATGTATCCGATCCGACCGATGGCTGTGAATCCGGACGCAGTGCGCGAAACCTTCTTTTATAATCAGTTGCATAAGGATCATAAACTGAATACGGGAGTCAGGAATGCGCATTTTCTGGTGGATAGGACGTATAACTTCAGGATTGAAGAGTCCCTTCGGGCACGAAACAATCCTGATCTGTATTATGCCATCGAGAATACTGAAGTAGGAGAGGCTAATATGATCCCGCTCTGGCTGTTTGGCTTTTTGTATTAATGGAATAATTATCTTACATAATAACTATAGACTTAGAGAAATGACAAAACAGAAGAAATTTTTAACCTGTGATGGCAATCAGGCCGCGGCGCATATCTCGTATATGTTCAGTGAAGTGGCTGCGATTTATCCCATCACTCCATCGTCTACAATGGCTGAATATGTCGACGAATGGGCTGCTGCCGGACGTAAGAACATCTTCGGCGAAACAGTGTTAGTGCAGGAGATGCAATCTGAAGGTGGTGCCGCCGGTGCCCTTCACGGTTCGTTGCAGGCAGGTGCACTGACTACTACTTATACAGCTTCGCAAGGTCTGTTGCTGATGATCCCGAACATGTACAAGATCGCAGGCGAATTGCTTCCTTGCGTATTCCACGTGTCGGCTCGTACATTGGCATCGCATGCACTTTGTATCTTTGGTGACCATCAGGACGTGATGTCTACCCGTCAGACTGGTTTTGCTATGCTGGCCGAAGGCTCGGTACAGGAAGTGATGGACTTATCCGGTGTTGCCCACTTGGCTACGATTAAGTCTCGCGTTCCTTTCGTGAACTTCTTTGATGGTTTCCGTACTTCTCATGAAATTCAGAAGATTGAGGCATTGGAAAATGACGACTTGGCTCCGCTGATTGATCAAGAGGCATTGGCTGAATTCCGTGCACGTGCATTGAATCCTCAGAAGCCGGTAGCTCGCGGTATGGCTGAAAACCCTGACCACTTCTTCCAACACAGAGAGTCTTCAAACTCATTCTACGAAGCAGTTCCTGCCATTGTAGAAGAATACATGAACGAATTGGCCAAGATCACCGGTCGCAAACATGGTTTGTTCGATTATTATGGTGCTGAGGATGCTGAGCGCGTAATTATCGCAATGGGATCTGTTACGGAAGCTGCCCGTGAGGCTATCGACCACCTGATGGCTCAAGGCGAAAAGGTTGGTTTGGTTTCTGTACACTTGTACCGTCCGTTCTCTGCAAAACATTTCTTGGCTGCTGTGCCTAAGACGGCTAAACGCATTGCCGTATTGGACAGAACAAAGGAACCGGGTGCTGTTGGCGAACCGTTATATATGGACGTAAAGGACTGTTATTATGGCAGTGAAAACGCTCCGTTAGTAGTGGGTGGCCGTTATGGCTTAGGCTCGAAGGACACGACGCCTGCTCAGGTGCTGGCTGTTTACGAGAATCTCTCTTTACCGATGCCTAAGAATCAGTTTACTATGGGTATTGAGGATGATGTTACCTTTACTTCTCTGCCTCAGAAAGAGGAAATTGCATTGGGCGGCGAAGGCATGTTCGAGGCTAAATTCTTCGGCTTGGGTGCTGACGGTACGGTAGGTGCTAACAAGAACTCAGTGAAGATTATCGGCGACAATACGAACAAATATTGCCAAGCTTATTTCTCTTACGACTCGAAGAAGTCAGGTGGTTTCACCTGTTCTCACCTGCGTTTCGGAGATACGCCTATCCGCTCTACCTATTTGGTAAATACGCCAAACTTCGTGGCTTGCCACGTACAGGCATACCTGCGCATGTATGACGTAACGAAGGGCTTGCGTGCAAACGGAACCTTCCTGCTGAACACTGTCTGGAGTGCTGACGAATTGGCAAAGCACCTTCCTAACAAGGTGAAACGTTATTTCGCACAAAAGAATATTACAGTTTACTATATCAATGCTACGCAGATCGCACTCGAAATTGGTTTGGGCAATCGTACCAACACCATCCTTCAGTCTGCTTTCTTCCGTATTGCAGGCGTAATTCCTACGGATTTGGCTATCGAGCAGATGAAGAAATTCATCCTGAAGTCATACGGAAAGAAGGGCGAAGACGTAGTAAATAAGAACTATGCTGCCGTTGATCGCGGTGGTGAATATACGCAGTTGACCGTTGATCCCGCATGGGCTTCTTTGGTTGATGAAGACAAGGCTGGCAATAACGATCCCGCATTTATTAACGACGTCGTTCGTCCGATCAATGCGCAAGATGGCGACTTGCTGAAGGTGTCTGCTTTCAAGGGCATCGAAGATGGTACTTGGGCACAGGGAACAGCCAAATACGAGAAACGTGGCGTTGCTGCTTTCGTGCCGGTTTGGAACTCTGAGAACTGTATTCAGTGTAATAAGTGTGCGTATGTATGTCCTCACGCTTCTATTCGTCCGTTCGTATTGGATGCTGCCGAACAAGCTGCTGCTCCTTTCAAAGATACGTTGAAGGCTACCGGTAAGCAATTTGATGGCATGACTTTCCGTATTCAGGTCGCTGTTCTGGACTGTTTGGGTTGTAGTAACTGTGCTGACATCTGTCCGGGTAACCCGAAAAAGGGTGGCAAGGCGCTTACGATGGTTCCGCTGGAAACTCAGCTCGACCAAGCTTCTAACTGGGACTTCTGTGCTGAAAAGGTAACAAGCAAACAACACTTGGTAGACGTAAAGGCTAATGTAAAGAACTCTCAGTTCGCTACTCCGCTGTTTGAATTCTCTGGTGCATGCTCCGGTTGCGGCGAAACACCGTATGTGAAGTTGTTGACGCAGCTCTTTGGCGACCGTCAGATGGTGGCTAACGCAACAGGATGTTCTTCTATCTATTCCGGTTCGGTGCCATCTACTCCTTATACCACGAACGAACAAGGACAGGGCCCGGCTTGGGCTAACTCACTGTTCGAAGACTTCTGCGAATTTGGGTTAGGTATGGAGTTGGCTAACGAAAAGATGCGTGCCCGCTTGAATCAGTTGATGATTGACGCACAATCCTGTACTTGCTGCTCGGACGAGCTGAAAGGCTGGTTCAGCGAATGGGTAGCCAACCAGAACGATGCCGACAAGACAAAGGAACTGGCCGCTAAGATTATCCCTGCCGCTGCTGTTTGTGGATGCGACACATGCAAGAAGATCACAGCATTAAGCCATTTCTTGGTAAAACGCAGTCAGTGGATTATTGGTGGTGACGGTGCTTCATACGATATTGGCTATGGTGGACTAGACCACGTCATTGCTTCCGGCAAGAACGTAAATATCTTGGTGTTGGATACTGAGGTATATTCTAACACCGGTGGCCAGTCTTCTAAGGCTACTCCCGTAGGTGCAATCGCTAAGTTTGCTGCTTCAGGAAAACGTATCCGTAAGAAGGACTTAGGGTTGATGGCTACTACATACGGTTACGTATACGTGGCACAGATCGCCATGGGTGCTGACCAGGCTCAGACCCTGAAGGCGATCCGCGAAGCTGAGGCTTACGACGGACCTTCATTGGTGATTGCTTATTCTCCTTGCATCAACCACGGCTTAAAGAAGGGCATGGGTAAGTCTCAAGCCGAAGAAGAAGCTGCTGTAGTTTGTGGATACTGGCACTTATGGCGTTACAATCCTGCTTTGGAAGCTGAAGGAAAGAATCCGTTCACACTGGATAGTAAGGAGCCGGACTGGAGCAAATTCCAGGACTTCTTGAAGAGTGAAGTGCGTTTCTCCTCTCTAACGAAGCAATATCCTGCTGAAGCTGGCGAACTATTCGCTGCTGCCGAGGCTAATTCAAAGTGGAGATTGAACAATTATAAGCGTTTGGCACGTCAGCAATGGGGTGTAGATCAGGACTAATATTATAAGAGGGCGAAGTTTATCTTCGTCTTGCTATATAGATACAAAGAAAGAGCGGAGCTTCCCTTTAGGGAGGTTCCGCTCTTTGCATCTATGCTTTGATCTCAAAACATAGATGCTTTATCATCAAAGCATCTATGCTTCGTAGCTCTGAAAGAGCTACTGAAAGATAATGCTGCTTTATGTTTGTAGGCTTAGCGTGGTAACGCCAGTTTCAGACACTCATTCGATCCTGTGAAGCAGTTGGTCACTGAGGCTTGTGCGGATTGCGGCAGTTGTGTGCTGATAGTCTTACCGGCAGGGATAATAAGTAGCTTTTGGTTGCAAACGATGTTGAAAGGGATGTCTGATATGTTCGTTATTTCCACCAATCTTTCCTTCTCATTAATCATCTTTATCTTTAGAGAGGCCAGTACGAGGCTACTTAGTAGCTCCGCTTTACCGGCTAATTTACCGTTGAAGTAAGCTACAGATCGTCCGGCAAAGAGTGCCTCTTTGATGCCTTGTTCCGAACGTTCGGTTGCAAAGACGAGGGTGAGGGGACGGGGGCTTGTGCCATAAGTAAGTGTGATAGGGCCGTGGATGTCGGAGTTTCCCATCATTGGCAACTGCTTGTCGCGACACCAGTCGAAGGCGATGGGGTAGTATTCCGTATAATTGTACACCTCTATACCGTTGATTTTCTTTTCGGCAATCAGCTTTTCGTGTATGGGATAGAGCGTAGACTTATCGTCCGGCCATCCCGGATGGTTCCACATAATGAAAGCACCTTGATCGTGCGCCACGTTGATTGCTTCTAGTGGATCTTTTACATCCATTGGGAGTGCGTCCTTAATAAAGAGCGCGTTCAGATGTCCCAATGGTTTGTCTCTGGTAATCTCGATTCCTTTGATCAGGATAAAGCCCATCTGGTCGGCTTTGGCTTTGGCGATGCGGCAGGATTCGTTTAAATCTCCTTTAAGTACCTTTTTGTGTGGGCGATACTCGATGTGATCGGTCAGAGCGATTGCGTCCAATCCTTGTTGCCAAGCCTCTGTGATGCGTACATCCGGCCATACGTTACCGTCAGAGAAGACTGTATGTATGTGAAAATCACATTTTAAAGTCTGGAATCCCTCAATATTTGGGATGCGGATCTCATTTCTAACATTACTCTGATCCATCTCGGTAACTTCGTATACTTCGTTGTTCCGAATCTGTGCCTGTAGGCTTAACGTACTGAATAACAGTACAGGTAGAATTGCATTTCTCATCATAGATAGTGTCTTTAGAATTAATTAATAGCCAAATATATGAAAAATAAGATTAATAACGCCATGTTATAAAACATATATCGGGGAAAATACTTATCTTTGTACCGAAATAGAAAAGATAGAAGTTTAGGATTGATTACTAACCGTGCCTTCCAAGTGTGGAAGGTAATAAACAAAAATGAATATGATGATGAGAGAAAATGAAAAGAGCATTCGTGCTTTAGCGATGTTGCGCTATCAGGCAGATCGTTATCAGGCTGTAGGAAACGGTGCAATGTGTCAGCGAGTAAACGCTGAGATCCGTCGCTTGTTAAACGAGTTAAGTGTAAATGCAGTTAAAAATTGATGCTGTATTTGTTTTTAAAAGAATTTGAAGTAAGAAACATTTAGATGTCATCTCTTACCACCGCCGTTCAACAACGGATTGGTGAGAGATTTTGAAAGGAGGATAAGGCTTTCGTCGCTAGACAAACAGCGGACGTCGGCCTTTTTTTGTTTATACCTATTTCGTGTTGTTGCCCAATGATTTTAACTTACTATCTTTGTATGAAAATAAGATAACGCATGAAGAAGACAGGATTACTGCTTGTTGCTTTAACGCTAAGCGCAGCAATGTGGGCACAGTCGCCCGAACAAAAGGGTTTAGACGTAATAAACAAAGCCAATGCCGAAGCCTACATTGGTTTCTTGGCCAGTGATGAGTTGGAAGGACGCGAAGCCGGTTTCCGCGGTGGTCGTATTGCTGGCGAATATATTGTTTCTAACCTGCAAACAATGGGCATTGCCCCCCTGTTTGCATCCTATTTCCAACCTTTTGAAGCCTATAATAAAGAACGCCAGAAGCGTGGTCGCTTCCAAGTAGACCCAGACTCTATTTTGGAACTGAAGAAAACAACCCATCAACGTCTCGCCATGAATAATGTTTTGGGGAAGATAGAAGGCAAAAATCCGAATGAATATGTAATTATAGGTGCACATTACGACCATATAGGCTTCGATCCGATGCTGGAGGGTGACCGGATTTATAATGGGGCGGACGATAACGCTTCCGGAGTGTCTGCTGTGTTGCAAATAGCCCGTGCTTTCCTGGCTTCCGGTAAGCAGCCCGAACGTACGGTTGTTTTTGCTTTTTGGGATGGAGAGGAGAAGGGTTTGCTCGGCTCTAAGTATTTCGTGCAGAACTTTCCGCAAATAAAAGAGGTGAAGGGCTATCTTAATTTTGATATGATTGGCCGTAATAATGATGAGACAAAGCCGACGCATGTTGTCTACTTCTTTACCGAAGCCTATCCTGCCTTTGGCGAATGGTTGAAGAGCGACATTAAGACGTATGCCCTTAACCTTACTCCCGATTATCGCCCATGGGACAAGCCAATTGGCGGCAGCGACAATGCCTCTTTCGCCAAACTGGATATCCCTATTATCTGGTATCATACGGATGGTCATCCGGACTATCACATGCCGGGCGACCACACAGATAAAATTAATTGGGCGAAACTTGTGGACATCACCAAAGCCTCTTTCCTGAATATGTGGAATCTGGCAAATGAAAAAAGCTACTCTTCTCCTTACAAATCGCCGTCTAATTGATAGCGTAATGCGTCCAGCATGATGGGGATGTTTGCACTCTCAATGTTGCCTTCCTGCAGATCCGGCACATCTTGCAGGAACTGCTCCATGAATTTAGAGAAGTCTCCATCCATTAGCTGCACTGCTTGTTTGTAATACGTAAGCGCCTCTTTTGTGTTTCCCAGTACCCATTCTGTATGACCTGCATTGAGCAGGTCTTCCATGTTTGGCTGGTCTTCCAATATCTTTTTATAATAATTCTGAGCTTGGTCGTACTTTTTCGTAAGGAAGGAGCACCAAGCAATGGGGCGCCATGCTTTGTGTCCCTTTGTGTCTAAATAGTCCACTTTGAAGTAATACTTCAATGCTTCGCTATATTCTTTCAACTCCAAATGGCAGTGCCCTATATTGGTTAGAACAGATAGATTATCAGGATTGAGTGCTTCGTAGCGGTGATAATAGGTAAGTGCTTTTTCTGGTTGCTTCAAGGTGCGATAGCATCCGGCAATCCGTCGGATAAGCCATTTACTTTCCGTATCGACCAAGTCGGCATGCAGGTAATCCTCTAATGCGCCTTCTATATCTCCCTTCATCTGTTTGCAATATCCTCTCTTTTGATACACCATCATGCCGGTCTTTCCGGATCTGGCCAACCGGTCGTATGCGATGAGTGCTTCGTCGAAATAGTTTTTATTCATATAAAGTTCGGCGATTGAGTTTAGCGTTACCTCGTCGGATATATAGGCATCCAGTATAGGCAGGTTGTGGAAATCGAGCGGCAATGCAAAGATGTCCTCAAAGTCCAAGTG
The DNA here is from genome assembly GCA_036654795.1 of Tannerellaceae bacterium. GTDB lineage: Bacteria > Bacteroidota > Bacteroidia > Bacteroidales > Tannerellaceae > JAVVRI01. The sequence goes on along the minus strand of JAVVRI010000067.1, from coordinate 5,413 downwards.
GCTTGGATGGAGCTTATAGAAGCGATACAAATCCTGTATGTAGTGGCTAATAATGATTTTCTCTTCGTCCTGTATCGGGGTCAGTGCCTCTTTGCATTGTTGCAGCATCTCGGCTGTCTGGCCTGTAAACTGACTCATCATCATTTTACGGTGCGCCTCCGGCAGTTGCATCATGCTGAAGCAAAGTGAATATTTGTCAGAGTTGCACATGAAAGGAGCCATTGATAGGGTTTCGAGCATTTGTTTATCGTCCTTGCTTCCTTTCGATTCGTTCAAGAGTGAATGCGTAGGTATGAAAGGCATCATCCATGAACTTATCTCACGAAAGAAGGAGAATTGCTTCAAGTGTGCGAAGGTGGAGTGCATTACGTCTGCTCCCTCTTGTTGCAATTCACCTATCTCCTCCATCTTTTTACCCAGAGTGCCTTCCGATAGTATGTTCTGCCATTCGGGGTTTATCTCATCGCTCATCATATCTTGTGCGAAGTCTTTCAGATTGATCTTACGGCTTAACTTAGGGCTAAGCTTCATCATCTCCGGCAGGATTTCATCTTGCAACTTGCGGGTAATCTTTTCCGTCTCGCGGGCAAGGATAAAGCGCATGGTGATGGTGCGTACGATTTCTTTAAAGCCTTGCTTTTCGGCTAGGCTAGCCAGACGGACATTTATCTCCGGGTAAAGATCCGTTCGTTTGCGATAGATATATAAGGTAATGAGGATGCAGATCAATGCCCGTACACTTACCTCTTTGTATGCATGGACGGCTGCTTCCATCAGAAGAAGCAGTTTGTTTACATCAAATGATTCCTGCAAGCTGAGGAATAGGGCGGTTATTACCTGACAACCTGTTGTAAAGGGCAGAATGTCGGTTAAGATGTCGCGAACCTCTTCTGTGTCGGATTGGCTGAACCGGCCGGATGTCCAAATCTTATGGAAAAGAGCGACTTCTGTTGCTTCATACATTGCCGCGTTGTTTTCATCGTATTGGTTCAATAGCTTGTTTAACTCGCTATAGGATGTCTCAGGCTGTGTATTCAGAAAGCGCCGCTGACTGTAAAACTGAAGCGGGGATTCTTTATCCGACACTCCGAACTTTAACAGGTCTGCCATTTCGTAGGCCGAAATTGTTAACCGTCTGTATATATCATTCTGTTTCGGGTCATGAATGCCGTTTACTTGATAATGCAACATGCGCTTGTACGTTTCTTGTAGTTCGTTCAATCTATCTTGCAGGGGATGTTGTTTACTCTCTAATAGAAACGATTGCATCGTTTCGAAAGCGCTTTTTAGCTCTCGGCTGTCTAATGAACCGACTATGCGGTTGTTGGCTGTGTTGATCTCTTTTAGTGTCATATATGTATTAACAACAAATGGTGCATCAAAAGTATAGTTTTTGTACTAAAATTCCTATCTTTACACTCCTAAATTGAACTTACGGTGTCAATCGGGTAGGAGAAAACTACTTTTGTTTTCTCCTACCCGGTTAGTAGATGTTAGTAGATGTTGCTTACAACGTCTTTACTTTCAGGTTACGCCAGAGTACTTTGATGCCGCCTCCGTCATGGATTTGGAGGGCGATTCGTCCTTGTCCGGCACCGATCTTCTCGTCTGTCAGGTTTACCATCTCCTCTCCATTCAGCCAAGTCGTAACGTTGTCTCCCTGTACCTTGATGCGCATGGTGTTCCATTCACCCGGTTTTAGGATATTTTCTTTTTCATCTGGAATCTGTACCAGCCATTCGCGGCCATAGGATTCGTAGATGCCGCCTGTGTCATTGCCTTTGGGGGCAACTTCTACTTGCCAACCGTTCACCTTAGCGCCCTCTTCAACGAAAGAGCGGATAAAGATGCCTGAGTTGCCGTCTGCTTCTTGTTTAAAGTCTGCTGTCAGTTCAAAGTCGTCGTAATACTCGCGTGTTGCCAAGTAACCGTATTGTTTGTCCGGACCGCTTTCGCAGATCAGTAGACTATCTTTTACGTACCATAGCTCCGTTCCGTAAGGTTCCCAGCCTTGTAGGTCTATGCCGTTAAAGAGGGCAACCTCTTTGGTTTTACGGGGCAACTCTTTGATCTTGATATTGCGGAAAGAGGCGGGATAGCCATGATCCTGCAAGCAGAGTACACCTTTCTTTGCCAATCCGTATTCCGGAGCATTTGCCCATTTGCCACTATTCTTTTTGGCATACCAATCGTCTGTCCAAGCTTCAAATTCAAGAATCTTGGCGCCATTTAGCCAATGTTCAACGTGACCGTTGTCGAATACAATCTTCGACGTGTTCCATTCTCCTTGCGGATTCACCTTCATTGCGTTTTTATCCGGTAGGTGCATGGCGTAGTCTACGCCCAATTTCTGCCATTCTTCCAATGGCTCGGGAAAGTTAGGCTCATCTATCAGCTGATATTCCGGGCCGGTTACGTAAGGTACGTCAAATTGCGGGCGTTCCACCACGTGATAGAGCATGCCGCTGTTCCCACCCTTCGACAGCTTCCACTCCCAAGCCAGTTCGAAGTTTTCATACTGTTTGTCGGTTACGATGTAACCGCTGGCATCGCTACCATCACCTTTAGCCTGGATGCATCCATCAACGACATGCCAAGGCTGCGTAAGGCTTGTCCCGTTGTAATCTTTCCAACCATTCAATGTTTTACCATCGAATAGTAATTGCCAACCATCGGCTACCTCTTCAGGTATCAGTTTGTTTTGTTCCGCTTCCGAACATGCGGAAAAGAGAACCATTGCGCCGGCGCAAGAGGCTAACAAGCTTGTCGCTGCGACTTTTCTAATTGCAAATTCCATTTCTTTCGATTGATTTTAGGTTTGAAAAACAATGGAACAAAGATAAATAAATTTCTTTGGCTTGTGCCTATTTATTGTCGATATTCTTATATGCTATTATGCTTTTGAGCTAGCTCAAAATAGATTTCAACCATGCTGGTAATTGTTTTTGAGCCAGCTCAAAATAGATTTTGAGCTGGCTCAAACGAATAATTGGAGTAATGTTTTCAATCTATCTGTTGTAGGCTTAAAACTTAATTTTGGTGTGGTTACCCTGAGAATAAGCCATGGTGTGATGTGCTTTCAAAGATTTTAGGTAATTCTGGAATAAATTTCTTATCGCCTTATTATAGAGGCTTTGGGAAGAGTGCTTAATTTTGAGGTAATGACTTGGCAACCGTGCTTGTTGCTGCGTTCTGCTTGGTTTGTCCTTCAATGTCTCTCTTTGGATGTAAAGGTAATAGTTTTTTTTATTATTAATTCCTTATACACAATAAAATTGTGTACCTTTGCACCGAAATTAAGAAAAAGAATCGGATGAACAGGATTAAAGAGGTTTTGGACGAGAAAGGCATTAGCCAAACTGAATTGGCAAATATGCTTGGTAAAAGTTTCAATATGGTTAATCTGTATGCAACTAATAGAGTACAACCGCCTATACCTGTTCTATATCGGATAGCTGAACTTCTGAACATTGATGTTCGCACACTTCTTATACCGAATAAGATACTAACTGAATAAGGATAAATAAGACTTATGAGATTAACAGATATAACAAAGGGGTCTGAGTATGACCTTAGTCTATTTTCAGAAAAGCAAATATCTGAATTAGAAGGTCGAGTTATTGAACGTACAACAAAAAAAGGAATGGATTTCTATGTGACTTGTTTAGTACGCAAGAAAGACATAAAGCTTACTCCTGAAGAAGTAGTGCGTCAATTATATCTTTTGACTCTAGTTCAAGACATGGGTTATCCGGCATCTCGAATGGAACTTGAATACGAAGTGACATTCGGCAGAGAAAAGAAGCGTGCCGATATTGTAGTCTTTGATAAACAACAAGTCACAAGTCCTTTTATTATTGTAGAGCTTAAGAAGCCCAAGTTGAAAGATGGCAAGGAGCAACTTAAAAGTTATTGCAATGCAACAGGTGCACCTATTGGTGTATGGAGTAATGGTAAGAGTATATCCTACTATCATCGTAAAGACCCCAATTATTTTGAAGATTTAAGTGCAATTCCAAGAGCAGACCAAAAACTTTCAGACATTCTTTCTGAACGGTGGACTATTAAAGACCTTATAAAGAAAGACAAACTCGTTAATGAAAGGAAATCACTTAAGGATTTAATTCTTGAGATGGAAGATGAGGTATTGGCTGGGGCTGGTGTAGATGTGTTTGAGGAAGTGTTCAAGTTAATCTTCACAAAGCTCTTTGACGAAATGGAAAGCGGTCGGAAGCCTGACCGCAATCTTGAATTCCGTAACTATGGAGATACGGAAACCGAGCTAAAGGATAAGTTACAGGCTCTTTTTGATAAGGCAAAAGAAAAATGGGCAGGTGTGTTTACCAATGATGCGAAGATATTGCTTACGCCATCGCATCTTTCTGTTTGCGTTGCTTCCTTGCAAGATGTAAAACTGTTCAATTCCAACCTCGATGTTGTCGATGAAGCGTTTGAGTATCTTATAAATAAAAGTAGCAAAGGAGAAAAAGGACAATACTTTACACCCCGATATGTAATTGATATGTGTGTAAAGATGCTCAATCCAAAAGCAGATGAAAAAATGATAGATACTGCCGCAGGTAGTTGTGGTTTTCCAGTACATACAATATTCCACGTTTGGCAGAATATATTAGAAGCAAAGGGGCTTGAGCGTAGCCATCTGTTTACATTGGAGGAAAAACCGGCAGAATGTAGCGAATATGTACAGAACAATGTGTTCGCTATAGACTTTGATGAAAAGGCTGTGCGTGTGGCAAGAACCTTGAATTTGATAGCAGGTGACGGACAGACAAACGTCATGCATCTTAACACGCTCGATTATGAACGTTGGGATGAGACCGTAAAAGATGAGAACTGGCAAGACACTTATTATCAGGGTTGGGTTAAACTAAAAAAGTTGCGAGCAGACAAAAACAGTAACCGTGATTTTAATTTTGATATAATCATGGCTAACCCTCCGTTTGCCGGAGATGTAAAGGAAAGCCGAATACTTGCCAAGTACGATTTAAGCCGTAGCGTGTCATTGGAAAAACTGAAGGCAGCTTCACAAGGCTCAAAGATTGTTGTCGGAGAACCTACTTATCCTGAAGCATTGGCTAATACAGGAGAGACCGTTTACCAAATGAGTGACGGAACTTTTCGAAAAACTAAGCTGAAACAGGCTTCTAATATGAGCCGAGACGTTTTGTTTGTAGAGCGTAATCTTGATTTCTTAAAACCAGGAGGTAGAATGGCTATCGTTCTTCCACAAGGTCGTTTTAACAATAGCAGCGACAAATCGTTGCGTGAATATATAGCAGACCGTTGTCGCATCTTAGCCGTTGTAGGCTTGCATGGCAATGTCTTCAAACCACATACAGGCACTAAAACGAGTGTACTTTTTGTTCAGAAATGGGATGATGCTCTTTGCCCT
>JAVVRI010000066.1:0-16212 GCA_036654795.1 Tannerellaceae bacterium | reverse complement strand
TGAATCACCTATGTGGTTTAAGCGAATCACCTAGGTGATCTTTTAAATATGTCCTGACAAAGAGTCATAATCTATATCTGTAGCAGATATATTTCAGCGTCTGAAAAAATACAATCCGTCAAGCAATACGTGGCGTATCTCCCGGTAGTTCCCGGAAACGGCTAATGGCATTGGGGATTGAACGTAAACATACCCGGTTAGGGAATTTGTATCAGGTAATACCGATGGTTTGAATAAGGAGGTGCTCGTAAAGTACCTCCTTATTTCACGTTTCACCGTAATCTGCAGTTCGTTAAGATGTTATATCTGTGAAAGGAGATTCGGATATTTCTTTATCTTCCGAATAGGGAAACTATATGGCTAAATACCGCTGCTCATCCACCGGGGAAATCGGCTGACCCCTTTTTATATTCAAACGCCCCACCTACAACGAGCAGAAGAAGGAGACGAAGAAGGGGACAGTGAAATCCACTAAAATACCATGAAAGATGGAGACGAACACAAGATCCTTGCCCGCGTAACGGGTAATAATGGGCAGCGTGGTATCCATCGTCGTAGCCCCACCCGCACATATAGGCGCCAAACGTCCGAAATAACGCACAAAAAGCGGCGCACCAAGCAGCGCCATAATCTCGCGCATAATATTTGCCATCAACGCAATCGTACCCAACTCCGTAGCTAGCTGGACACCCAGCGAAGCCGTCTTCAACTCCGTAATGAGGATAGAAGAAAGGGAATAGTAGGCAAAACCACTACCCACCGCCATACAGTCCGCCACACTCCATTTCGTCAGCACCAACGCCGCAAGCGCCGAGAAACTCAGCGTGCCAACAATCGTGGCCAACGGCACCAGCAACAATTTGGGACGGATGCTACCCAAAATCTCTTTCAATTTCCGATCACTCCCGATGCTCAGCCCCACCTGAAACATGAGGAGGTAGAGGACGTAGATCGTAACGTCGCTCCCTGTCACCACCTCCGGCAGCGCCCCGCTCCAGGCCAGCAGGCACCCCACGACAAAGCAACCTACGACTAGCAGACTTCCCTTCATTTCGCCCTCCTCTCTGTAAAGAAAAAGTGATAGACCACCCAAGCGGATAGCACACTGCCCGCCGTACCGGCCAACGCCAACACCAACGCCTGCCCGCCAAGGGAAGAAAGATTCGTGACAATCGCCTCGTTAGCCCCCACCGACACACCGAGAAGGAAAAGCAGTAGTAAAATGGTATACGAAATAGGGCGACCGATCCGTTGAAGCAGCTCCACCCCGCGCAGCAGATACCCCAAGAAGATACCGGCAAACATAATTCCAATAACTATAAACATGATTTGAACAGTTGTTTGTGGCGCAAAGGTACAAGAAAACGCCCTGCACCACAACCCCCCAACACTTTTAAACGATACGTGTAGGGGTTTTGTAGTGCAGGGCAAAGAGACAAATTACTTCTTCACAGGCTTAAAAGCAACCGGTATCATCTGATAATCGGCGTTTGCAATAGCCTTCAGTTCCGTCCCATTCTGCGTAAGCGTAATTTCCCCCGGAGTATCTATCAGAATGCTTCTTAGTTCCTGTTTACCTTTAAATTCACGCCAAACCTTCAATGTGCCGGAAGAGAATACGTTTAGTTTCAATTCCTGTTCACTGCATGACAAGATTTGGACGGTAGAAGGGGATAGGTATTTATTCTGCAAACCGATAACAGCCCAACCTTGATGAATGGGGCAAAGGTGAAACAGTCGATCCGTAAAACCGTCCAGCACGACCTGCTTTGGCGCAACAAGTAGCTCGGCTGTCTGATTCTCCCAATCATAAAGAAGAATCTGCCCGCTCCCCAAGTCGGCCGAAGCGCTCATATACTCCTTACGTAACAAGTAGTCTTCTTTACTGATGGTAGTACATACCTTCTGATGCGTTGACGAAGTGTTTAGGTTGTAACAGATCAGTGACACCGCTTCGTCTCCCGTAGGGGCAAACACACGATAGGCCTTCCCATCTTGCAACGGGTTTATTAATAAGGACTCCGGCGTAGGTACACCGGGCGCCAATGGACGAAACAATTTCCCCTGCTCATCAATAAGCGGCCAGATGTTTTCAGCTACAAACGCCTCCGGGGCATCAGATAAATAGACAGGGCCTCCGGATAAGGCTTTCGAACGTGCCATCATACGACCGCAAATACTGTCGGAGGAATGAAACATGTCGTGATCTGGCCAGACCGTTTGTCCCTGCAACAAGGTGTTGGCATAGGATTGAAACAAGTGCGACTTAGCCATATCCTTATTAAACTTCTTATAATCGATGCTGACGCGTGCAGTTGCGCTATATTGGGTATGGTCTGTGTTCAACAGGTTCTGAGCCATGCAATTCATCAACCCAACGCCCAAATCATGCGTCTGCTCTTCCAGAGCCAGATTACACTCCTTTGCGCAACGAACGGCCGCTGTGTCGCCCATATAAAGCGGCAAAGTGAACGACTGGTTGTCTATTTTAAGAAAGTCGAATCCATAGTCCTTCAAGGTCTGTACGTAACGCCGATAAAAAGCCTGTATATTCTCAGTGCTTCTGCCGGGCAGTAGAGATCCGTTATAAAGATATAAGCTACGCTTCATAGGGTCGGAAAAACTGTTTTCGGGTGATATACCCATCCAATACCCTGAAAGTGCATACCACAAGCCCATCCATTGAACTTTTCCCTCCTTCTTACGCGCTACGATGTTTTCAAAGCCATTCGGGAAACGTTCTTTTGACGGCTGCATGGTGGTCAGCTGGTTGCGGTTAAACTGAAGGCTGCCGTCATCAATAAGCAGGTAACGTACGGGGATACCTGAGTTTTCGATTACATCTAGGGCGTGTAGTATTTTGCGTTCGTCAATATCTACGTGATACTGCTCCCACGTACACCAGCCCAAGTAGTCGAACGCCTCGAAGCGGATCTTATCCTCCCGCCTCTTTAGCGTAGCAACTTCTTTATCGGCAATAAGCGATTGATAAGAACTCCGCAAAAGGTTATAAGCCGAATTACCCTTGCCGGCAAGTAGCAACGGGGCGTGATTGCTCAGCGCATCTTTTCCTAAAGTAGACAGATTTAATGTCAATCCGCCGGTCGTATCTAGTTGAAACCAGCTGATACAGTTTTCACCCGAAAGAGCTTTCGTAAATAGATAACTGCCGTCCGCTAGTTGTAACAGTAAGGCATCTCCCAGCTCAGAAGGTTTTCCGTTTGAAGGGATACCCGGATAGTCAGCTTTCGTCAGATCCCCTAGTCTGTTAAATGCCCAAGGAAGAAGTCGATTCGTATTGTTTGGCCACTGATGATCACCCGGTCGAGAATCGCGGCTAAAGAATACACCACGAATATAAGCAGGAAGCTGCACACGGTAAGAAATCGTCGTCTGATCAATCGGCACAGCATCCTCATAAAGTATTGGAGAAGGCAGGTTTTGAACGTCTATAACACTCGGCATCTTCCAAGATTTCACCTCTTTGAATGATTTTCCCTTTTCATAAACAAACGGACTCTGCGCCAGACAGTATGCCGAACTAATGAGCAATAACACTATAAAATGAATCTTTTTCATGGTTGGTAGATATTTAAATACGATCTAAGAGTAACAGTTATCCATTATTTTCTTTCTTACAATGACAACAAGAATGCCAATAAAGGCATGTAGCCTTTCAGTTCCGTTTTCAGTTTCTTGTAGGCAATGTTCATCTGGTTTTCTACTGTATTGAAGGAGATATTCAATTCGGCAGCGATCTCTTTCTGCTTTTTGCCTTCGATTTTACTCATAATGAAGATTTGGCGGCATTTCTCAGGTAGCGAATGAATGGCATGGTTAACCAGTTGCTCGATGTCGCGATCAGAAAAAACAGCCTGGTCGAAAGCTTCCAAAGAGTTTAAATTCATCTGCAAAGTAATCATATACTCTTCCTGAAGGTGGCTGGCAGCTTCTTGCACAATCATTTTATGGCGGAGGAAGTTAAGACTTCTATTTTTGATAGCCGTAAAAAGAAAAGCCACCAAGTTGGTATGTTCGGACAGCAGATACTTATTCTCCCACAATTCCATAAAGACATCTTGCACAATATTCTCAGCATCCTGATCGGACACCACATATTCTTGCGCAAAATACTTCATCTTTGAAAAATAGTTCAAATATATCTGCTCGAAGTCCATCGGCTGCTTTTTGTTCATTACTCTCAATCGTTTCTTTCAAACACAAACATAAGTATTATATTTCGTTTATTCAGGGCAACGCCACCAAAATAACGGTTCAATCTTGGAAAAAGCAAAGTTGCATAGTGACAGGAGAGTGTTAACTTCTATCGTTTGATGCAAAAACTTTCTATTTTTATACCCATTCCTATTTGGGTGAATACATCTTTTGTATCAAATTTGATAATCTTATTGTCATATTCATAATTAAACAGAATAGACTAACCAATACTTTTGCCGTCATCAAACAAATAGATTTGTAATTATGAAGCAGGTTGTTACTTTTATTATGAGTGTTGTTACACTTCTTTCTTGTGCCGACACACAAGAAGTCGGGAAACCATATTGCGGATGGAAGGAAGGAGAAATGGATATTCACCATATTTACACAGGCAGGGGTGAGTCCAGTCTTCTAATTCTGCCGGACGCCACTTCTCTGTTAGTCGACATTGGGGATTGGGATCCTGATTATTACGACAAGATGAGCAAAGCATTGCCTAATTCATCGCGCAGAGCTGGTGAGTGGGTCGCTCGCTATGTAGAAAGAGTGAACCCACGAGGGAAGGTGATCGATTATTTAATGATCTCCCACTTTCATGAAGACCACATGGGCGATTGCAGCAATCCGGTCGAAAAAACCAAGGATAGAGACCCCAATTATCTGATAACAGGAGTAACTCATGCCGGCGAATATCTAAGTTTTAATAAAATAATAGACCGTGCCTGGCCTGATTACACTTATCCTCTGCCTATCATAGAAGTAGAAGAAGACGTTAACAACTATCGCGCTTTTTTGGACTGGAAGTTGAAACAGAAAGAGACCAAGGTGGAGCGTTTTGTTGTAGGTAAATCGGATCAAGTCAGATTACTATACGATAACAAGAAATACGGAAAAATATTTAAAGTTCAAAACCTAGTCGCTAATGGCGATGTATGGACGGGCAAAGGAGAGAATTACATCTCTTGTTACGATCTGCATCCGGACAACAAAACGGGTGTGCAAAATGAAAATACGAAGAGTATCGGCATCTGCGTGTCGTACGGACCATTCCGATACTTTACAGCTGGAGATCTGAGCGGAAAGCTAAAGGATGCCGATGGCAAAGAGTTTGAAATAGACGAAGTCGCAACCCGTATATGTGGACAGGTAGATGTTTGCAAGGCCAACCATCATGCCTATTTAGATGCCATGACGGAGGGTTTCCTAAAGCAGATAGACGCCCAAGCTTACATTATTCAGGTGTGGGATTATCTGCATTTACAACCAAGCATTATTGAGCGTATGGTCTCAACCCATACAAATGATAAAATGAAAAGCTTAGTTTTCCCTACATACATACCGAGTCCATCCCTATTGGATGCTCACGCAGGCGAGCCATGGATGTCGTCTGTGTGCAAAGAGACGGGACATGTTGTTGTAAAAGTTTTCGATAACGGCAAACAATATAAAATCTATGTATTATCTGCTGATGATGAAACTCAAATAGTTAAAGCCACTTATGGCCCGTATGCGGCAGGGGATAATAATAAAAGATAATGGAATGATCAATCAATAATTATTAATACTTAATTCATCTATTTATGAAAAAATGTAATTTTAAAAGGTGTCTACACTTTAAGAAGTTGTTGCTTTTTATTTATTTGTTCAGTGGTGGTATGGGGCATTTTAGCGATGTGTATGCAACAATTCCAACACAGACTACGAGTATGGAAAAAACGAAGAAAGTAACCGGAACAGTAAAAGACACAGACGGATTAGCTCTTATTGGCGTTAACATTGTCGTCAAAGGGGCAACGCGTGGAACCACAACCGATTTGGATGGAAACTTCAGTCTTGACCTCTCTTCAAGCGACGTTTTACAAGTATCTTATATTGGATACATAACTCAAGAAATTCAAATTAAAGGGCAAAAGATATTGAACATAACCCTGTCTAAAGACAATAAGTTATTAGATGAAGTGGTGGTAGTTGGATATGGAAGTCAGAAGAAGACGACACTTACGGCAGCTGTAAGCACCTTGAAATCTGATGATATTAAGGATTTACCTACGCCTAATATTACCAATATGCTTGCAGGACGTGTTACGGGTATCTTAGGTGCACAAGGCGGCGGACAACCGGGATCTGACGGTAGTCATATTTTTATTCGAGGTGTGGCCACGACAGGCAATTGCGCCCCTCTTTGTTTTGTGGACGGAGTGCAGCGTGATTACAGCCGCATTGATCCCGCTACAATAGAGACTTTTAGCGTTTTAAAAGATGCTGCCGCAGTAGCACCTTATGGTATGGCTGGTGCGAATGGTGTTATTCTTATTACAACTAAAAAAGGAAAGACAGGAAAGCCGAAGGTGAATTATAGTGGTTTCTATGCCATGCAAAATCCTACACGTGTAATAGACCGTCTTAATTCTTACGAGTATGCCGTTGCTAAGAATACGGCAGACCGTAATAGCGGTAACCCCGAGACATTTACAAAAGAGGCATTAGAGGGATATCAGAAGACTGTATCAGGCGCTTCGGATGCAAACCCTGACCGATACCCGAACTCGAATGCTTACGATGAGTATCGTCAACGAAACACGCCTTACACCGGACATTCACTGTCATTGTCGGGAGGAACGGAAGCGGTCAGTTATTTTATTGGTTTAGGCTATCAATATCAGGAAGGTATGTGGTCGTCTGCAAACCAACAACGTTTTAATCTTACGGCGAACCTTGAGGCAAAACCGACCAAGACGACTACGATCAGATTAAACCTTAGTGGTTGGAATCAAGTCGTGAAACAAGCACAATCAGACGCGTGGGGTACGTTTGGAGAATTAAGCAATTATCTTCCTATCGACGTAACTCGCTTTAGCGATGGCAAGCTGGGTGCAAATAATTTAGGCGCCATCGTAGAAGGTACACTTTATGCCGGTTATAAAAACGATGACGAAACAAAAATATTCACCCAGTTAATCGTAAACCAAGAGCTTCCTTTTATCAAAGGACTTTCTTTAAAAGGAATTGTCAGTTATGACCCGACCTTTGAGTTCTATAAAAGATGGACAGAGCCCAAGCCCGATTATTATAGGCTGAATGCTGATGGAACGAAAACTGTATTTAAAGACAGTAACAAGCCTTCGTTGAGGCAAGAAGCTGACAAATGGTATAATCTAACCTATCAAGGTATGATTAATTATCATAATACATTTGGCAAACATTCTGTTGGGGGGTTAGTGGTTGCAGAAGCACGTGGAACAAACTGGATGGGATTTGGTGTTTCCAGAGCCAACTATCAGACAACAATTGAAGAGATTAATATGGGAAATCCGGATCAAAAGAACTGGTCAACCAATGGAAGTTCAAGCTATGGCCGTCAGGTTGGTTTCGTGTTTAAAGGTAATTATATGTATGACAATCGATATATGATAGAAGCTTCCGGACGTTATGATGGACATTATTACTTTGCTCCTGGCAAACGTTTTGGTTTCTTCCCCGCAGTATCAATTGGATGGAGAGCCTCGCAAGAATCGTTTATGAAAGACTTCAAACATCTGGACAATTTAAAGCTGAGAGCTTCGGTTGGACAATCTGGTAATTTAGCTGGTAATCCTTTCCAATACTCTAGTAATTTCTCAATATTGGAAACAGCAGTTATTTTAGGTGGTATCCCCTTGCAGGGATTATCCGAACGGGCAGAACCAAATCCTTTCATCACATGGGAAAAAGCAACCAAATATGATGTCGGTGTAGAAGTGTCTTTGTGGAATGGCTTGTTAACGGCCGAAGCAGATTATTTCTTTGAGAAAAGAGCAAATATGTTGGCTTCACCGAATGTGACAGTTCCTGTAGAGTATGGTGTTGGCATCTCACAAGTGAATGCAGCAGAGATGCAAAACCAAGGATTTGAGTTAACCTTGGGCTCTACTTGGCAAATTAATAAGGATTGGCGCGTTTCCATAAACGGGAACTTCTCTTTCGCACGTAATAAATTTAAGAAGATATTTGAAGCACCGCATACATATGATTTCCCGGAACGCAGACGTACGGGACGTCCTTGGGGAACTCAATTTGGTCTTGATGCAATTGGACTGTTTCAAGAATCTGATTTTGACAAAGAGGGGAATTTAATTCAGGATCAAGATAACGATGGCATTAATGAGATAGCCACGCATACATTTAGCAAAGTTCGTACCGGTGACATCAAGTACCGCGATGTAAATGGTGATGGGAAAATTACCGGAGAAGATGAGTGTGTTATTGGAAAACCTATTTTACCTGAAATTATTTATGGTTTTAATCCGAAAGTTTCTTATAAGGATTTTGATTTTTCAGTCTTTTTCCAAGGAACAGGTAATTCCAGCTTAATTCTAACAAAAGAGTTAATTAGCCCGTTCTTAAACGGTACAGGAAATCCCACACGCGAATCAGTAGAAGATTCATGGAGCCCTACAAACACAAACGCCCGTTTCCCTCGAATGTATGTGGGTGGCAGCGAAAATAACGTGCAACGCTCCTCTTGGTGGGTGTGGAACTCATCTTATTTGAGAGTTAAAAACATTGAGTTAGGATACTCTTTACCAAAAGAAATCATGCAAAAAGCGAATATTGAACATCTTCGATTCTATGTGGCAGGACAGAATTTATTGACTTTCACAAAGCTTCCTTTCATTGATCCGGAGGTGAATTCCAATGGAGGAGGCGATAATAATGCCCGAGGATTTTATTATCCACAACAACAAGCCGTTCAATTTGGCGTAAATATCACGTTTTAAAAACAACTTAAAAAAACAGTAATGATGAAAGCAATATATTATTTCAGAAGATTAATCTGCGGCATCTTCGTATGCTCGCTCTGTGCTTGTTCTGATTATTTAGATGTAGCTCCCACCGATCAGTTGGATGAGAATGCTGCATTTTCTTCAGAGAGCAATGCTGACCTCTTTTTAAACACGGTTTATGGCAATATGCCCGACGAAACTTCAGCTAACTTCACCACCTACGATGGAATGGAACACTGGAGCGACAATGTTTGTAATAAATTCGACTGGGCTATTTCATGGGTACAACAAGTTAGCCGATCCTATTCTGCTGAAACTTTTTATGACGGCCTATATAATCATGGATATCCAGCTATTCCGTTTATGTACAACATGGCCTATCGATATATCAGAAGCTGTAATCTGTTTATCGCTAAAATTGAAGAGTTTAAAGATAACTACAGCAAAGAATGGTATAATAAGAGATGGGGAGAAGCTGTCTTTTTAAGAGCTTATCTTTATCATAATATGTGGAAAGCGTACGGTGGAGTTCCTGTGATAACAGAGCCACTCAACCGCTTGACGATGGGAGATGAAATATTTCGTCCACGAAACACGGCGCAAGAGACTTATGAGTTCTTAGTAAAAGACCTCCAAAAGGCAGCAGACGTACTTCCAAATGAAATAGGAACAGGTCGGGCTACACGTGGAGCGGCATTAACCTTAAAAGGTTATGTAGAACTACATTATCATAAATACGCGGAAGCAGCAAAGACGAACAAAACAGTGATTGATGAGGGTATATATCAATTATTTCCGGGATTTAACGAACTGTTTTATGAACAAAACAGTAATAATTGCGAGAGCATTTACGCGTTTCAACACGGAGCCAAAGTAAGAAGTCAGGAAAATCAATATTTTGGTCCGAATTGCGGTGTAAATAGAAATGATGCTTGGGGATGTATGCAACCAACCGTTAGTTTGGCAAATGATTATCGCATGAAGAACGGATTACCCATTACCGATCCCAAATCAGGCTTTGATCCGCAAAATCCGTATAAGAATCGTGAACCCCGATTCGATTGGTCTATTGTACATCACGGATCAGTGTGGAGAGGCGATACGATCAGCACCATGGAAGGAAGTTTGGACGCTCCGAACCCTGCTGCCGAAAAGCGTACCGGCATGTGGAGAAGAAAAGGTATGAACGAGAACATTACGACTTCCGGATTTAATACTGACGGAATGAATTTCATCTTATTCCGCTATGCAGAAGTGTTATTGAATTACGCAGAAGCTAAAATTGAATTGAATGAACTTGACGAAAGTGTTATTGAAGCTATTGATCAGATTCGCAGACGTGGACAAATTCCAGGATTAAAAGAGACGTATGGTAAAGCTTCTTTTAGCCAGCAGGAACTTCGTCGTATTTGCAGACAAGAACGTAGAATCGAACTTGCATTCGAATATAAACGGTATTGGGACCTGATTCGTTGGGGTAATTTACCGGACGGAGATCCTCATAAAACGGATTATTATACTGCTGAAGTTGAATTGAATAAGCCGTTTAAAGGATATAAAATAGCAACGGATGGCACGTATAGTGAATTTGACGTACATCAGAGTGTCTTCCATAAAGATAAGAATTATTTGTTCCCCCTATTCAGAACATGGATTTTGCAGAATCCTAAAATTGAAGGACAAAATGGAGGACCTGATAATTGGGTAAACGGACAAAATTATGGGTATTAAGAAGGAGATGAGAATGTTCTTATCCGTTTTGTTACTTCTGGCAAATCTGTCGATCATAAACGCAAAGGTACAACTACCTAGTATTATAGGAAACAATATGGTACTGCAACGTAATACAGAGGTTTGTTTATGGGGAAAGGCTTCGCAAAAAGCACGACTAACCATAACCCCGTCGTGGGACAGAAATAGGTATAATGTCACGGCTGATGAACAGGGTAATTGGAATGTAAAAGTTAGGACCACCGATGCCGGTGGTCCTTTCTCTCTGGAATTTAATGATGGGGAGGTCACTCTTCTACAAAACATATTGCTAGGCGACGTATGGCTATGCTCAGGACAGTCCAATATGGAAATGCCGCTGGAAGGACTTTGTGGTCAACCGGTCAACGGCTCATTAAACATGATCATGGAGTCACAAAGCTTTCCTAATATTAGAATGTACACAGGACAGAAAACGCCCGCCGTAACCCCTCAATTTGATTTGAAGGGACAGTGGAATCAATCCTCCATCGAAAGCAGTGGCAAGTTTAGTGCTATAGGCTACTTTTATGCCCGCGAATTACATAAGGTGCTGCAAATACCAATTGGAATCATTCATATCAGTTGGGGCGCAGCGTCTATTGAATCATGGATGGGTGCACAATCTTTAAAGCTGTATCCGGACATAGATCTGAGTAACCTGAAAACAGATAATGCTTACCCTCAGAAAGTTGCCACTTTATTACACAACGGGATGTTACGACCGGTAAGCAACTATAGCATAAAGGGAATTCTTTGGTATCAAGGCGAAACAAATATTCCTAATTATGCTCAATACGATTATCTATTTCCGGCATTGGTTGACGAGTGGCGCAATCTGTTCAAGCAGCCTGACTTGCCTTTTTATTATGTACAAATTGCCCCCTATATTTATAGTGGAAAAGAAAAAGAAGAAAGTGCATTTTTACGCGAATCTCAGTTGAAATCGGCCATGGTTATCCCTCATTCGGGAATGGTCGTAACAATGGATATAGGTGAACTAATGTGTATACACCCGGCTGAAAAAGAAAAGGTGGGCCAACGCTTGGCATATCAGGCATTAGCTAAAACATATGGATTTAAAAACTTTCCTTGCGACGGACCGATCCTTAAATCGATGGCAATTGAGAAAAATAAGATCACACTTACCTTTATAAACGCTGAGATGGGTTTATGGCCGATGCATACTGATCTTTCCGGTTTCCAAATAGCAGGAGAAGACGGGAGGTTTGTTCAAGCAACAGCAGTGATACCCGGATTTGGAGATAAAGTGGAGGTTTGGTCGGATAATATTGCAAATCCGATGCACATACGTTATTGCTTTAAAAATCACGAACAAGGTTCACTTTTTAATGCTTATGGTTTACCCGCCAGTTCTTTTCGTACAGATAAGCTGGCACCAATTAAATGAAAAAAATGGAAGATATAAACAGACGTCTCTTTTTACAAAAGGTAGGGTTGATCAGTACTGGTTTATTATCAATCCCTGTTATCCATACAGATAGGGCAAAGGCGAATAACATATTGAATGTTTATGGCAATAATGAACTTATCGATGCCTCTTTAACTGATCACGGACAAGCATTAGTAAACCCAGATATGGGATGGACAATGCACTTTTATTCAAATCTGCTGTCTAACTATGGTTCTAAATTAGAACCGTGGGATACGTTAGACGATTTTCCCGGTTTAAGCACCGTTTATCTACGTATTCCTTGGATATTTGTACAGCCGGAAGAAAACCGTTTTGTTTGGGAAACATTGGATACACCCGCACAACGATGGATAGAAAAGGGTAAGAAGGTGGCTTTTCGCATTACAGCAACAGAACATTGGATGCATCAAGCAACACCTCAATGGGTATTTAATGCTGGGGCAGCTTCGTTTGAAGTTAATAACTTTATAGAGCCAGACTACGACCATCCTGTTTTTCTTGAAAAAGTGGAATTGTTCGTTCAAAAGATGGCCGAACGCTATGATGGGAATCCCAATGTTGCATTCGTCGATGTGGGTCATTTCGGCATGTGGGGCGAAGGTCATACTGTAAATTCATCTCCCGTACATGGCAAGTATTGGGGGATAGAAAGTCAGAAACTTCATATCGACATCTATTGCCGCCATTTCAAGCGGACTCTCTTATCTATTTCAGATGACTATGCCGGAGATCATGAACCCGGCAAGCGTTTTCCTGTTATGGATTATGCCTATTCAAAAGGAGTCACGATGAGAGATGACAGTATCTTGGTGCAGAAAAAACCTAAACATTGGTATCACAGCGATATGGCACAATTGTTTTGGCCTACTCTACCCGTCATATTGGAGCATGAGCATTATGAAGGATCTAAAAGCAGAGGTTGTTGGGATAAGAAACTATTACTCCAATCTATTGAAGATTATCATGCTTCGTACATGTCCATCCACACTTGGCCCAGATTGTTACTAGACGAAAACAGGGATATAATAGACAGGATTAACAGACGCATGGGATATCGGTTGCATGTCACCCACTTAGTATGCCCTCGGAAAATAGCTAGAGACAAACTCTTTACGATACAGTCCAAATGGGAAAATGTAGGGGTGGCTCCTTGCTACGCAGGAGGATATCCCTGTTTTACCATAAAAGATAAAAAAGGTGGGATAGTATCCGTATTAGTAGATACTGCTTTTAATGTAAAATCCATCTCTCCTACAGTTCCCGGACAAGAGGAATATTCCTTAAGTTCACAATTTGTTATTGCACCTTTATTTAAAGACCCCATGGGGCCTTTTTCTAGAGCCTGCCAGCCAGGTTTATACGATCTGTTTGTTTCCGTCGGCCTACAAGATGGAACGCCAGTCTTTGAATTACCCTACAAAAATTCCGATTCGCATAAACGTTACAACGTTGGGGAAATCATACTGGAGTAACAGCACCTATTACAGCTCCTATACAAAATTAACGCTGCTTATTATCGCCAATTGAATAATAAGCAGCGTTTGTTATAAATTAGAAGCGACAATCACATCCGGCGCTACTTTGCTCATCACATCTCTGCACTCGCTGATAATCCGTCATCTCGTCCAGTCCCTTGCAGTTGCGCACATCGCAACTCATAACACATAAAGAATTCTCTTCCTTCGGAGCAATAGATTGCTGAGCACGGTTATCCTTTCTGCTACAAATTAATACTCTCTAATTTCTCCCCTTTTGCGTTTAAAACAGTTAGCGTCAAGGAGCGACCTTTCTTTTGGAGCAGCATCACGGTTGCCGTTTCCGGGCGGTTGCCACCACCGATTAGGACGGGGAAGTTATTGCCATCTTTTCCTTTAGGAAGATATTCAAAGAGGTGCATGTGTGCATTCAGGCATACGTCGAAAGGTGCCTTCGAGAGTAAACCGCCCCAAAGCTGACGACAAGGTTGATAGTTCTCGTCCGACATACCATAGAGGGGTATGTGGTGGATCAACACCCGATGGGTTGCTTTCTTAAACTCCTTACCTCCTAATTCCTCTCTAAGGAAGCTGGTTTGTGCCTGACGCAGCCCGTTAAAGTCGTTCAGGTTATAATAGACCCCAGTACTGTCCGGTTTATCCTCTCCGCAATCCAGCATCACAAAACGTGTATCGCCCCAGTTGAAAGCACCATAAGTTTTGTTTCCAACGTAATCGAAGAGTTCGCGCAACTGAATGGAATAGGCATTGCGTATCTCATGGTTACCGCGAAGATAGAAGACAGGAGTACACTCCGCCCTTACCTTTTCGTTAAGATAAGACATAAAACTGAGAACATCCGTCTCATTCTTAGGATCGTCTATGCAGTCGCCATTAAAGAGAACAAAATCATAGGGTGTACCTTTGATCTGCTCTGTCAGCATATCTACCACCTGCCTATTCTTGTGCAGGTCGTTCAGTATTATGGCTGTAAAGTCGGCTGTAGGACTGGGCATGGTGAAGGAATAGACTTCCGAAGTAGCCGTTTCGCCAAATTCCTTTTTATAGGCTTCATAAAGGGTCATTTCGCGGGAACAGACACGATAATAATAGGTTGCACCGGGTTGCAAGTTTTCCAACCGTATTTTATGATGTTTGTTGTAGCAAAGCATTTGGCCGTCCACATAGTTTTCTTTGCGTTGCCCTAGGTTACGATCTGTACCATATTCCACCCAGCTATGTACCGGGACGTTTGTCAGCCAAGAGATGGTCAGTCCATTTTCCGTTGGGTTTTGTAGATAGGGCTTTGTTCGCATAATATCAGATACATCCGCTTTCAAACGTACATCCACAAAGAGAGGTAGATGGTCGGAGGCCGTTTGTTCTTCGGTCAGCACCCGACGTTGCAACACCGCGTAGTCGTTACCGTTCTTGTATCCATAGATAAAGTCGATGCAACGATCCGGATTCACAACTGGAAAGGTGCTTGCCTTGTAATTATTTAACGGTGTAAACAGCTCCCTGATAGCTACCTGCACAGGGGAGTCGTAAACTGAATTCATATCGCCCGTCAGAAAAACCGGTTTGTTGATGCCACGAAGTGCTTCCTTAATAAGAGGAACGGAGAGCGCCTGATCCTCCTCCGTTAACGAGAAGTGAGTACAGCACACTACATAATCTTGAAACTCAGCAATCAGCAGAAGGCGACTTTCTTCGCGTCCGGGCAGCTTCAGCGTCCGATGGTTCAGCGGCTTTTCTTTCGACAGAATGCCAATACCATACTTTCCACCCTGATAGTCTATCGCAGCACCATAAATATAATGCATCAGTGTCCGCTCCGCCAATTCCCGTAGGGTATAAACGTGCTTATTACGCTCGGTAACGCTGTCTAGTTCCTGCACGGCAATCACATCCGGTGCTACCCTATTCATCACATCCGCCACTCGCTGATAATCCGTCACCTCGTCCAGTCCCTTGCAGTTGCGCACATTGTAACTCATAATACGTAGAGAATTCTCTTCCTTCGGAGCAATAGATTGCTGCGCGCTGAGCGTAGTGACAGAGAAAAGGAAGGAAAAAGCCAATAAAAAAGTGTATTTATTCATGATCGGTCAATTTATGCTGTAAAGATAAAGAAAGATATTTAAATCAGTTGTCTCATTTGCTTCATGGATTGGCTCGGCAGTGGGAAATTATGGCTCGGCAGCCGTTTTTAGGAGGCTCGTTGGTGATTTGGGGGAAGGGGGTTAGAATGATTCGTTTACGTGTCCGTTTTTTGAGAAGATCCTTATTGTTTGTTGCATTTCAGGGCAACCGCACCAAAAACAAGTTTTAAGCTTAAAACAGATGGACTGAATCTTGTAATACCTTCGTCCGAACTGTTAGTCCTTTCTATACCACTATTTAGATCAAAGCATTATTATAATTATACTTTTGAGCTGGCTGGAAATCAATTTTGAGCTGGCTCAAAAACAATTACCAGCATGGTTAAAATCTATTTTGAGCTAGCTCAAAAGCATAATAGCATATAAGAAAAAAAGCAAGACACCCTGTCCTTTCCATTAATATACTG
>JAVVRI010000065.1:0-16398 GCA_036654795.1 Tannerellaceae bacterium | reverse complement strand
CCCCCGACCCTCTGGGTGTAAACCAGATGCTCTGAACCAACTGAGCTAAGCGCCCTTCTTACTTCTTTTCGTTACGCCTTATCTCTTTAAGACGGTGCAAAGATACGGCTTTTTTTATTCCCTCCAAATATTATGAAGAAAAAGTTCAAAAAAACTTTCACTGCCCCGCTATTGGTAATAATAAATACATTACCTTTGCAGCTCTATATTAATAATGTATATGACACTTTCAACACTAACAGCCATTTCGCCCGTAGACGGACGTTATAGAAATAAAGCTGAGAACTTAGCAGCTTACTTTTCAGAATACGCACTCATTAAATATAGAGTGCAGGTAGAGATTGAGTACTTTATTACTCTTTCTGAATTTCTTCCGCAGTTAAGCGAGCTTAACACGCCGGAGGTGAAGACTTGGTTACGGGACGTTTATACGAACTTCTCCGAAACGGATGCTTTGCGCGTAAAAGAGATTGAGAGCGTAACCAATCATGACGTAAAGGCGGTAGAGTATTTTATCAAAGAAAAAACCGAACACTTCCTGGCCGAGAAGTATCATGAGTTTATCCATTTCGGACTGACCTCACAAGACATAAACAACACCGCTGTGCCCCTTTCGCTGAAAGAGGCCATGACGACTGTTTATTACCCCGGGCTTCAGGAGGTGATTGACCTGCTCCGCAAGTATGCCGAGCAGTGGATGGAAATCCCCATGCTGGCCAAGACGCATGGACAGCCAGCCTCTCCCACCCGTTTGGGAAAAGAGATCATGGTTTTTGCCTATAGGCTGGAGCAACAGGTTACACTACTAAAGGCCATTCCCGTATCGGCCAAGTTCGGTGGAGCTACCGGAAACTTCAACGCGCACCATGTAGCTTATCCGGACTATGACTGGAAAGCATTCGGCAACCGTTTTGTCAGCGAAAAGCTGGGACTAAAACGTGAAGAATGGACCACGCAGATTTCAAACTACGACAATCTGGCCGCTATCTTTGATGGCATGAAACGTATCAATACCATCCTGATCGACCTGAACCGTGACTTCTGGCAATACATCTCAATGGAGTATTTCAAGCAGAAGATTAAGGCCGGCGAAGTTGGCTCGTCAGCCATGCCACACAAAGTGAACCCGATCGACTTTGAAAACGCAGAAGGCAACCTAGGACTGGCCAATGCAATCTTGGAACACTTGGCCACCAAGCTGCCTATCTCTCGTCTGCAAAGAGACCTTACAGACTCTACGGTGTTGAGAAACGTCGGAGTGCCGATGGCTCATATTGAAATTGCATTCAAGAGCTTAACAAAAGGATTGGGTAAACTGTTATTAAATGAGAAAGCCCTCGAACGTGACTTGGACAAATGTTGGGCAGTCGTGGCTGAAGGCATCCAGACGGTATTACGTCGTGAAGGTTACCCTAAACCCTACGAAGCCCTCAAGGCATTAACACGTACAAATGAAGGAATTACCGAACAGTCGATTAGTGCATTTATCGAAACGTTGCAGGTAAGCGATGCTGTTAAAGCAGAATTAAAGGCGATTACGCCGCATAATTATACAGGTTTTTAATGCGAACAAGCAGTGCAGCCGTGAGGTTGCCAATTAGTTATTTATCATTTTAATTTACAACAAATGAGCACAGAAGAAAGAGATGAATCTCAACCGCGTCCAAAAAAAGTGATACCAAGTATCAGACGGGAAAACACAGACCAGGAAGGCGAAAGAAGACCTTTCAACCCTGGTTACAACAGACCTGAGGGCAACAGCAATTATGAACGAAGACCGTCGTATAACAGCCGCCCGAATCGCGATGACAGAGGGGGTAATTATAACCGCCCGGCATACGGCGACAGCCGTCCGTCGTACAACGACAACCGTCCGTCGTATAGCGACAACCGCCCCTCTTATGGAGATCGTCCGGCATACAGCGATCGCCCAAGCCGTCCGCGCCCTATGGAAAACCGCGAAGGTGGATATAACAAGCCGTTTAACCGCGAAGGTGGAAACACACGTAGTTTTGGCAATCGCGAAGGTGGTTACAACAGCCGTGAAGGTGGATATAACAGCGGTAACCGCGAAGGTGGGTATAACAGTAACCGCGAAGGAGGATACAACAAACCGGCCTATAACAGCAACCGCCTCTCTTTCGGTGGTGGTGAGCAACGTCCGTTCAACCGTCCGACACGTCCTGCTTATGGAAACGACCGGTCGAACCAAGAGGGCTCAGAAGGCGGAGACATGAAGAAAAGAAGACCACGCGT
The DNA here is from genome assembly GCA_036654795.1 of Tannerellaceae bacterium. Classification (GTDB taxonomy): domain Bacteria; phylum Bacteroidota; class Bacteroidia; order Bacteroidales; family Tannerellaceae; genus JAVVRI01. The sequence continues at coordinate 14,142 of JAVVRI010000065.1, read as the reverse complement.
AGGAGACACACGCGTCAATTCATACGACAGCCGCGACAACCGCGGAGGTAGCAGACCCTCTTATGGTAACTCAAACTCCTATGGTGGGGGTGGTAACTCCTACGGAGGCGGAAGCTCATCTTATGGCAACAGCCGTCCAAGTGGAAACAGCAGCTACAGCAACAACGGCAGACGCCCTAACGGCCTAAAACTACGCTCAAGCGACTACAATCCGAACGCTAAGTATAACCTGCAAAAGCAGCTAAAATACAAAGAAGTATTAGCCGATCCGAACGAGCCGATCCGCTTGAACAAGTTCCTCTCAAACGCAGGTGTTTGTTCACGTCGCGAAGCAGACGAATACATCCAGAATGGCAACGTGAAGGTAAACGACGTTGTAGTAACCGAGCTGGGTACAAAGATCACCCGCTCAGACAATGTGGTTTATAACGACAAAGTGGTACAGATCGAAAGCAAGGTATACATCGTGCTTAACAAACCCAAGAACTGCGTAACCACTTCGGACGATCCACAAGAACGCCTAACGGTTATGGATCTTGTAAAAAATGCTTGCCAAGAGCGTATCTACCCTGTTGGCCGCTTAGACCGCAACACGACCGGTGTATTGTTATTAACAAACGATGGCGACTTGGCTTCTAAGCTGACGCACCCTTCGTTCAAGAAGAAAAAAATCTACCACGTGTGGTTGGATAAGAATGTATCAATAGAAGATATGGAAAAGATTGCAAACGGACTGGATCTGGAAGACGGAGAAATCCACGCCGATGCCATCAGTTATGCAAGCGAAGACGACAAAACGCAAGTGGGCATCGAGATCCACTCAGGACGTAACCGCATCGTACGCCGTATCTTTGAATCGTTAGGCTATCACGTAACAAAGCTAGACCGCGTTTACTTTGCCGGATTGACAAAGAAGAACCTTGGTCGCGGCAAATGGCGCTACCTAAACGAACGCGAAGTGAACACACTCCGCATGGGTGCTTTCGAATAAATATACAAAGGCTAGCCGGTTTGAAAGATAACCGGCTATCTTGTTTTGATAATCTAAGAATAATTATATAGACATGGAAACAATTACAAGAACAAAGGTTGTAGATGTGCTCAAAAGCGAAGCTTTCGGCGCAACCGTAAACGTCAAAGGTTGGGTGCGTACCCGACGGGGTAGCAAACAAGTCAGCTTTATTGCGCTAAACGACGGATCTACGATAAATAATGTTCAGATCGTTGTGGATGTGGAACTGTTAGGCGAAGAATTTCTCAAGCCCATCACAACCGGTGCCTGTATCAGTGTGAACGGCATACTCGTGGAATCGCAAGGACAAGGCCAGCAAGCCGAAATACAGGCAAAAGAGATCCTGATATACGGCACAGCCGACCCGGCTACCTACCCACTGCAAAAAAAAGGTCACTCACTGGAGTTTTTGCGCGAGATCGCCCACTTGCGTCCACGCACCAACACCTTTGGTGCCATCTTCCGTATTCGTCACAACATGGCGATTGCCATCCACCAGTTCTTCCATGAACGGGGATTTTTCTATTTCCACACACCCATCATCACCGCCTCCGACTGTGAAGGCGCTGGCGAGATGTTTCAGGTAACCACCATGAACCTCTACGACCTCAAAAAGGATGAAAAAGGCTCGATACAGTACGACAACGACTTCTTCGGCAGACAGGCCAGCCTGACTGTTTCAGGACAGTTGGAAGGCGAACTAGCCGCCATGGCGATGGGTGCCATCTACACCTTCGGCCCCACATTCCGCGCCGAAAACTCCAACACACCGCGCCACCTAGCCGAGTTCTGGATGATCGAACCGGAAGTTGCTTTCAACGAAATTGCTGAAAACATGCAGTTGGCTGAAGACTTCATCAAGTATTGTATCCGCTGGGCACTCAATAATTGCATGGACGACATACAGTTCCTTAACAACATGTTCGACAAGGAACTGATCGAACGCCTACACTCCGTGCTCGAACACGACTTTATCCGCCTCCCCTATACAGAAGGCGTAAAGATTCTGGAAGCAGCCGTAGCCGCAGGACATAAATTCGAATTCCCCGTCTTCTGGGGTGCCGATCTGGCATCAGAGCACGAGCGTTTCCTAGTGGAAGAACACTTCAAACGCCCAGTAATCCTGACCGACTATCCGAAGGAGATCAAATCCTTCTATATGAAGCAGAATGAAGACGGTAAAACGGTGCGCGCAATGGATGTACTTTTCCCGAAGATCGGCGAAATTATTGGCGGATCGCAACGCGAAGAAGACTACGACAAACTGGCAAATCGCGCCAAGGAGATGGGTGTACCTGAAAAGGATATCTGGTGGTACATGGACACACGACGCTTCGGCACAGCGCCACACTCCGGATTCGGACTGGGCTTCGAGCGCCTGCTGCTCTTTGTAACCGGCATGACCAATATCCGCGATGTGATCCCCTTCCCGCGTACACCAAACAACGCTGAGTTCTAAGAAAGCGAACAACCGCACGCGAATATAAACATGAATTGGGTCGGCATAGCGCTAATGCGCCATGCCGACCCAATTCATTTACGCTACCTACCTGCCACAAAGCAGATATAGGCAGCGTTTTATTTTACTCCTCGTCAATATCAATCGGTATCTGCCGCTTAAAAGCCTCCTTAAAAGAGATCAACGACTCAGTACGCGCCAAGCCCAAAGGCTGCAACTTATTATGAATGATACTCAGCAAATGCTGATTATTTTTGGCGTATATTTTAATAAACAGATCATATTTACCCGTAGTGTAATGACACTCCACTACTTCCGGAATCTCCAGCAGAGCAGCCGTTACCGCCGGAAACTGTCCGGGGGACTGTAAGTAAAGACCCATATAAGCGCACGTTTCATAACCAACCTTGGTATTGTCCACAATAAACTCCGAGCCCTTTATTACACCCAAATTCGTTAACTTCTGAATACGTTGATGAATAGCAGCTCCAGACACGTCGCATTCTCGCGCAACCTCCAGGAAAGGCATACGAGCATTACTTATAATTAATTTCAAAATCTTCTCATCCAATTCATCCAGTTGATGATGTGCCATAATTTAGTTATATTTGTGTGTTTATTCTATTGCGTCTTACAATATGATACAAATATAGGTAATATTCGATTATTAGCATCCGTTTAGCCGCCTATAATTTTATTATGTAAGCAACGATATTAATTAATCAATTAAGCAATTATTTTTATGAATGCACATGCAGAAGTAGTTTGTAAGTTAATGAGTAGTTCATCCGATCCGGTGATGGACAAGGTGGAGATAACCTATAATGACTCCTTTCCCCCTGAGGAACGGCGCGAATTCACGCTCATACGCCAGTTAATAGATAACGCCCCGCGCTTCAAAGCATATCAATTGTTACGAAACGGAGTCTACGTAGGCTTCCTTACCTGCTGGCAGTTTGCTGACTACATCTACGCAGAGCACTTTGCAATCGACGAAACTGCACGCAACGGAGGTATCGGCGCAGCGGCTATGAAACAATTTATGGCGATATGCACCACACCGATCGTTCTGGAAGTAGAGATGCCCACCGAAGAATTGAGCAAACGCCGCATCGGCTTTTACCAACGTCTGGGTTTTGTGCTGGACGACCACAGCTATCAGCAACCACCCTATCGCCCAGGCGAACCATGGCTTGAAATGCGCCTGATGACCTATGGAGAGATAGACCTAGACAAAGACATCGAGCAAGTAAAGACAACGCTCCACCAATACGTCTACGGCATTTGAGAGGATACAACAGAAACTTAAAAAGGGCAATGCTCATTAAAGCATTGCCCTTTTTATTGATTTTATATCAGATAACTATTTGTCAATGCGTGGAGACGCAGAGTAGTTAATCTTTAAAGCGTATGCTTCACGAAGAGCTTGTTTGATGTCGGTGATAACACCCATCTTTGTCTCTTTATCAGCTTTAATAGAAACTGTCATAAAGGGAGCATCTTCTTCTTTCATACTAGACTTTTCCTGAGCGATATAATCCTGAATTTCGGAAGTTTCAGCAAACGCATCGTTTAGCTGAATACGCGTTTCAGAACCCATCTTTGCTCTCAATTCCTGAGTTGGCTTACCGACGTAGATAAAAGTTACAAGAGACTTCTTTTCCAATTTTTGGAGTTCAGTAGCTTGTGGAGCCTTAAATGTTACCTTCAAAGTAACTTCACGCATAGATGTTACCATCATGATGAAGAACAAGAAAGCAAACACCAAGTCAGGTAATGATGATGTATTCAATTCGGGCATACTACGTCCGCCCGCGTTACTAAATTTTCCCATTACTTTTTATCTCCATAATTTTTAGGTTCTGCTTCTGATATCTTCTGCGGATAGATCATCTGCACAGCCTGTTGTTGTTCGTCCTCCAAATCAGCGAAAACTTTACCAAACTTCTTTTGAGACACATCGTTTCTCAGTTCATTATAGGCTGCTGCCAGCTCGTTTTGAACTTCAATATAAGCCTGATATTCCGTACCACGGTCATTCTGTAAAGAGATGATATGATTTTTGGTTACCAATTGTTTACCAAAAAAGGGAACATCGATCTCTTCTTTTTCAGGTTTATGCTCATCGTTGTAAGGATTCTCAATGAATTCCTTCACCTTATCTTTCAATTGCTTAATATCAACGTACTGATCCCCGCATAAAACTTGATTACTACTATTAATCAATACAACCAGCAGGTTTCTTTTCTTGATATCGACATCTTCATTCTTTTGCTCTTTCGGCACAGGCGGCGGCAGGCGTCTAGCCAGACCTCTATCTGTATCCATTGAAGTAGTAATAAGGAAGAAGATAAGCAACATGAAAGCAATATCGGCAGACGAAGTAGCATTCATTTCTGGTACTTTCCTTTTCTTTTTTGCCATTTTGCTTTGTTGTTTTTATCGTTTACTTATTACTTATTAAGCACGTTCTTCACACTACCCCAAGCAGCTGCCAGGATAAGAAGAGCTATAAGGATATACATTGAGTAAATCCACATATCTGTCAGTTTCAACCAGAAAGCCACATTGTGCGATCCTTCGTAACCAATCATTTGAAGAGGTGCACCATTACCAATTGCGTATGTTCCGATGAACATGGCAGCAAACAAGGCAATAGTTACTACAGACATAATTGCTCCTTTAGGATCTTCTTTAAGCATGATCCCCATTTGCCAAAGGGCAAAAACAACAGCAGAAACAACAGTACCGGCAAACAATAGATACATCCAATTAATTAGCAAGTCTGTGTAGACAGGCTCTTTCATTTCAGCAGCAGGATCTACGATCCCCCCAAAATAGAATAGAGCCAGAACCACCAGTGTAATCACTGAGACGGTTAATAATGTCCAGCTGGATATTTTTCTTATTTTAGTAACAGCCATAATATGGATTATTTTTTAAATTTAAGGTTGTATTTAATTACAAGGTCGATCAGTGAGATAGAAGCATCTTCCATCTTGTTCAGGATAGCTTCCAATTTACTCAACAAATAGTTGTAGAATAACTGAAGAATCAAGGCTGCAACAAGACCACCAATTGTTGTAATCAAGGCTACTTTCATACCACCGGCAACAACCGTCGGGCTGATATCACCTACCTGTTGGATTTTATCGAAGGCCATTACCATACCTACTACTGTACCCAAGAATCCTAAAGACGGAGACATTGCGATAAACAATGTAATCCATGACATATTCTTTTCAAGCAAACCACCTTGAACACCACCGTAAGAGATGATTGACTTTTCAACGATATCTACACCTTGGTCAATTCTCATCAGACCTTGGTAAGCGATAGAAGCGATAGGACCTCTAGTTTCGCGAGCAATAGCTTTTGCACCTTCAACGTCACCCTTATCAAGTGCATCTTCAATACCTTTCAACAGTTTGTCTGAATTTGTTTCAGCCAAGTTCAAATAAATGATTCTTTCAAGACAGAAAGCCAAACCGAAAATCAACGCGATAGCTACAAGACTCATAAAGTCCGCACCACCCTCGATGAACTTTGTTTTTAAAGCTTGGTGAATACCACCTTCAACAACTTGTTCAGCTCCGGCTGCAGCGTCCTGCGCGAATGCTACGGTAGAGGTTCCAAGGGCACATAAACCCAAGAATGCTTTTGCAAATAACTTTTTCATTGTGTGTTTAATTTTTAAGATTAATAATTCTCTTATTTGTTTTTATTTTTATTGTTAATATTCATAGTACTTGCGGAGAGGGCGGGATTCGAACCCGCGATACACTTTAGGCGTATACACGCTTTCCAGGCGTGCCTCTTCAACCACTCGAGCACCTCTCCAATTACGTTTAAAACTCATCGTTTTCTCTAAAACGAACGCAAAATACAAAATTATTCCCAAACTCAATCGATTCAGTGCACAAATCTAAAGTTTTTGGTTGACATATACACAATATCGACCCAATAAAATTCCAATCCATGCGAAAATATATAACTATATCGACTTATTAACGCTTTTAAATAAATCTAAAGCGTTTTTCCGTGTTCTTTCAACAGTCTCCTCCAACGTCAACTGATAAGTAACCGCTACTTTTTTTGCGGTTTCCCATATATAAGTTGGTTCGTTTCTTCTGCCACGAAAGGGGACGGGTGCCAGATAAGGGGCATCGGTTTCCAATACGATCCGGCCAATATCGGTATTTTTAATCGTTTCGGCCAAGTTAGCATTTTTAAACGTAATAACACCGTTTATGCCTATTCTAAAATTCTTTAATTTACATATTTCGGTCAATTCAGCCACATTACCGGTAAAACTATGAAACACGCCACTCAATTTATCGGCTCCCACCTTGTGCAGGCTGTCCAATACTTCGGGATAAGCCTCGCGGGTGTGAATGGCCACAGGCAACTGCAAATCGACACTCCATCGCAATTGCTCCTCAAAAACCTCCTTTTGTTCCCTTAGGTAAGTTTTGTCCCAATAGAGATCAATGCCAATCTCGCCAATGGCCACATAAGAGCGTCGCGGAAGGTAGGCCTCAATCTGCCGTAAAGCGGCGGCATAATTACTGTCTACGCTTGTAGGATGAAACCCCATCATCGGATAGGCAAAGTCCGGATAGCGATCGCACAAATCGTGCATACGGGATACCGTTTCAAGGTCAACATTCGGTAGCAACAAGGCTTCGATACCTGATTTTTGAGCAGCCTCCACCAGCCCGTCCTGTTCCGGATCGAAATCATCCAAATAAAGGTGATTATGAGTGTCTATCAGTTTCATAATTATGACTTACGATACATCAACTGATCGCAAACCTCTTTGAGCACAGCAAGGCGTTCAGACGCCACACGAAGGGCAGCCAGTTCCGTCATCGCTAGCTCATAATAGTGCTGAATGCGCGCTACGGTCAGTTCTTTCAAGTGCAAAGCATCATAGATGGCAGTTACAGCCGCAATCTTCTCTGCCGGATCGAAATGATCCCGGTCTATCCAAGCCGATAATTCCGCCTTTTGAGACTCCGAGGCCAGTCGTAAAGCATTAATCAGCAGAAAGGTTTTCTTGTTGCAAAGAATATCTCCGCCAATATTCTTGCCAAAGGTAGCTGTGTCGCCATAAACGTCCAGCAGGTCATCCTGCAATTGGAAGGCAAGGCCGATATAGATACCATACAGGTAAAGGTGCTCAGCCTCATCTTCATCAGCACCGCCCAGCAGAGCTCCTGTCTTTAGGCAACAGGCCAAAAGGACTGCCGTCTTAAGGCGGATCATCTCGATATACTCCTCTTCGCTGACATCCATCCGCGATTCGAACTCCATATCATACTGCTGTCCACCACATATTTCGAGAGCTGTTGCGGTAAACAGATCGAGCGTAGCCTTCAGATGAGTCGACTCCGTTTGCCCGATCAACTGATAGGAAACTATCAACATTGCGTCTCCCGAAAGGATGGCGGTGTTGGCATTCCATACCTTATGTACGGTCGGTTTGTTTCTTCTTTTGTCCGCTTCGTCCATCAAGTCGTCATGCAGGAGGGTAAAGTTATGAAAAACCTCTAACCCTAAAGCGGCATGCATGGCCATAGAGACCTCCTCTTTATATATATTGCAAGCGAGCAGAGTTAATACCGGACGAATCCGTTTTCCGCCTAATAAGAGGGTGTATTCAATCGGGTCGTACAAACTTTTGGGCGAATAGTCAAAGTGCAGCCGTCCAATCTCCTGTTCTATGGTTCTCTGAAGAGTGTTGAATGATAACATATCTTTTCTGTTTATTCTATACTGTTGGTATTACCTAATATAAATGTAAGGAACAAAAAGGGCTGCCTATTTCAGCAGCCCTTCTTGGTTTATTCTTTTTCGAAAGTAATCCTATTGCAATCTGAATGTGATAGGCACTGTGTACTTTACACGAACAGGTTTACCTCTTTGCTTACCGGGTTTCCAAGTAGGCATGGTGCCGATTACGCGAAGTGCTTCTTTATCCAACGAGGGGTCAACACCACGAAGAACTTCTCCGTCTACGATCTTACCGTCTCTATTTACAACGAAAGCACAAATAACACGTCCTTGAATACCATTTTCCTGCGCAATAACCGGATACTTGATTGATTTTCCGATAAACTGCAACAAAGCGGCGTCTCCACCGGGGAACTGAGGCATCTCTTCTACAACCGTAAAGATCTGCTGAGCAGATTCTTCTTCTTCTTCAACCACTGCGGGAGCCACGTAGGTTTGAGCCTGTGCCACCTTCTGGTTATCTTCAGAGGTTATGATGTCTTGTTGCTTCAAATCCACATTATCATCAACAACATTCAATACTTCTGCAGCAGCTGGTGCTGGTGGTGGTGGTGGTGGCGGCGGAATATTTTCCGGCCTTGTAATTTCGATTTCCTCCTCTGCAATAACGTCGGCAACACCTTCGACCTTGCTCATTTCCAAGTCGCGTGTACCCCATTCGAACCCTACGAACATAACAGCTAAGCCCACTACCATCCCCATAAGGATAGACATTGTCTTGCCTCTTTCCAAGTCCGCTTTCGGCGATTTTTTAACTTCCATACATTTATACTGTTTTATGTGTGTTTTCCAATACGGCAAAAATACAAATTATTTTATACTTCAGTCTACAAAAAAGGAAATAGTTCTGCTTTTTTACCTTTTTTAGTCCGAAGACAAAAAAAAGCAGCTCCTATATACCTTTTCGCAGTTTTCTCCGTTTTGTAAAGGAGATCTGTATTACTCCGATTTTGCGGGTGTAAAGTAAAAACATTTTTCTGAATTAATGTATCTTTGGACGATTTTTGTTTTAAAAATATATGAGAAATAATCTATTTATACTGTTCTTCTCCTTTTTCACCCTGTTTGCAGCGGCTCAAAGCGGAGAGGAAGTGTTCTCTTTCTTGCGTTACCCCTCCTCAGCACGCGCAAACGCGTTAGGGGGGCATACGGTGGCGCTGGTGGAGCGCGACCCTTCGCTTGTATTTCACAATCCGGCACTACTGGGTGGCGAGATGGACGGGATGGTAAATCTGAACTACATGAATTACATATCAGATATTAATGTAGGAAGTGCCCTCTTCACAAAAGCTCTGCGCGAGCACTTTGCTTGGGGCGTTGGCGCTACGTTCATCAGTTACGGCAACTTTCGCGAGACAACAAGCGAGAACACCACCCTCGGCGACTTCTCGGCTAAAGATATTGGCATAAACGGTTTCTTTTCCTATGATTTATCAGAAAGATGGCGAGGCGGCGCCAGCCTAAAGTTTCTCTATTCCTCTTTAGAAAGCTACACCTCCATCGCCCTTGGGGTAGACGTGGGGCTGAGCTATTACGATTCAGAAAAGGGTTTCTCGGCAGGCTTCACACTGAAAAACGTCGGGGCTCAACTCAAAGCATACAATGAGCAGCGTTCAAAAATGCCATGGGACATCCAATTGGGAGTAACAAAAAAAATGACGCACGCGCCGATCCGCTTCTCCCTAACCGCCATGTATCTGAACAAATGGAAGTTCGATTACGTAGACGACGCCAACAAGGATACCTATAAAGGCGACAACTTTTTTCAGGCATTGGCGAAGCATTTCGTGATTGGCATAGACTATATCCCCAACGAAAACTTCTGGATAGGCGTAGGCTATAACCCCAAAACGAGCATGGATATGAAACTAAAAACAGGCGGTAGCGGTCTGGCTGGTTTCTCGGCCGGAGCAGGCGTAAAGATAAAAATGTTCGATATTGGTGCCTCCGTCGCTAAATATCATCCATCCGCCATGTCGTTAATGATCAGCGTATCCACCACAATCTCCGACTTCAAGCCCTAACAGCCCCCCCGATTGCTATCTGTTGAGAATAACAAGACGAACAATATTGACAAAACGATAGAATAAAAGCCTAACGACAGATCAAATTGATCTATTATTAGGCTTTTTAAAAACATACGAATCTAGCAAAAGAACGATTCTAGCAAAAAACGAAAAGGATTTATTAACGTTTCAAGCCGATAACGTGCCTTTTTCGGGAACATAACTATGTAATTGGAAAAAGCTCGTTATGTTTTTTCAAAAAGGTAACGAGCTTTTTGAAAAAAGGAAGCATGCTTTTTTCGTTAAATAGAGTACAAAACTACCTCATTATGCTAATTTCGCAATCAAAGAACATGCTAAAAAGCAGTTTTCATTCGCTAGATTAGGCCAAATAGACATCACTTTTCGCATTACAAATATATAGTATAATGAGCGTAGCAGCGCTCCAAACAAACTATAAATAATCGACAGCCTAAATAAACGTCATCAAATATGCAATAATTAAAGCTTTTAGTCAAATACAAAGTCCCTCAGAACCGCCACAAAAGCCAGTAGCATCCCCCACCATCCGAAATAAGCGATTCTCAAGAAGATGAATTATCATTTTGACAAATTGAAATAGCTCTCCACGCACAAAAGCCTTTCTTTTAGGAATTGATATTTTTATCCGTAATCGCAAGGTTATATCGTTCGGTTTAATTACTTTTGCAAACGATATTTAAATAGTAGTATTGATATGAAGACACTGGAAAGATTAGTAGCAGAGAAATTATTAAAGATTAAAGCCGTCAAGTTACAACCGGCCAATCCGTTCACTTGGGCTTCCGGATGGAAGTCTCCCATCTACTGTGATAACAGAAAGACACTCTCTTATCCGGCTGTTCGTAGTTTTATCAAATTAGAACTGGCTCGCGTGATTAGTGAAAAATACGAGAACGCAGATGCCATTGCTGGTGTTGCCACCGGCGCAATCGCTCAAGGAGCATTAGTAGCCGACTTGTTGGGACTGCCCTTTGTGTACATACGCGCAACTCCGAAAGACCATGGATTGGAAAACCTGATTGAAGGCGAACTGAAACCAGGTTCAAAAGTAGTCATCATTGAAGACCTCGTATCGACCGGCGGCAGCAGTCTGAAGGCAGTACAAGCCGTACGTAACTTCGGTTGCGATGTGGTAGGAATGGTAGCCATCTTCACACACGGTTTCCCCGTAGCAACACAGCAGTTTAAGGATGCAAAAGTAACCCTGACCACATTAAGCAATTACGACGCTGTTATAGAAGAAGCCGTACGCACGGACTACATAGACGAATCGGAAATAGCGACCCTTCAGGAATGGCGCAAAGATCCGGGCAATTGGAATCCCGAAGTATAAACTAATTCTGAAAGACGAATGACTGAATTTGTAAGCGAGGTTAAAGTAATTCCGCATAATGAAGACTGTGTATACGCCATGCTTTCTGATCTGTCCAATCTGGAACGGATCAAAGACCGTATCCCACAAGATAAGATAACCGATTTCGAATTCGACAGCGACTCTTGTAGTTTCACTGTCGCACCGGTCGGTAAGATAACCTTTCAGATCGTAGAACGCGAACCTAATAAAACAATCAAGTTCGCCACTACCAATTCACCCGTGCCCCTTTTCCTCTGGATACAGCTTAAACAGATGGAAGAGAACGACACACGGTTAAAAATGACCATCCGTGCTGACCTGAATCCGTTCATCAAGCCGATGGTATCCAAACCCTTGCAGGATGCAGTCGATAAAATATCGACAGTAATAGCATCTCTGCCTTATTAACACCTTTCACACACGAATGGCTCAGAAACTTTGGGAAAAGAATGTGCAGGTAGACCACGAAGTGGATACCTTCACCGTTGGTAGAGACCGGGAAATGGACATCTACCTTGCCTCATACGATGTACTTGGTTCGATGGCACACATCACAATGCTTGAAAGCATCGGACTGCTTGCAAAAGAAGAACTAACCCTCTTACTGACCGAACTCCGCGACATCTATCGGATAGCGGATAGCGGAAAGTTCATTATTGAAGAGGGAGTAGAGGATGTACATTCACAAGTGGAACTGATGCTCACCCGTCGCCTGGGCGACATTGGGAAAAAGATACACAGCGGCCGTTCGCGAAACGATCAGGTACTACTCGACCTCAAGCTTTTCACCCGTGCCGAGATACAGGAACTAGTGCAGCTCACTTCAGACCTGTTCGACGTACTGATAGAGCAAAGCAACCGCTACAAAGAAGTATTACTGCCGGGATATACCCATCTGCAAATAGCCATGCCATCTTCCTTCGGACTGTGGTTTGGCGCCTATGCCGAGAGTCTAACGGACGATCTGCTGCTTATGCAAGCTGCCTATAAGGTATGCAACCGCAATCCGTTAGGTTCAGCTGCCGGTTACGGCTCCTCCTTCCCGCTCAACCGCCAAATGACGACCGACCTGCTGGGATTCGATTCGATGAACTACAATGTAGTCTACGCCCAAATGGGACGTGGAAAGATGGAACGTACCGTTGCCTTTGCCATGGCTGGGCTAGCAGCCACCATTTCGAAAATGGCCTTCGATGCCTGCATGTTCAACAGCCAGAACTTTGGCTTCATCAAGCTGCCGGATCAGTTTACCACCGGCTCCAGCATCATGCCGCACAAGAAGAACCCCGACGTGTTCGAACTGACCCGTGCAAAATGCAACAAAATACAGGCGCTCCCCCAACAGATCATGATGATCAGCAACAACCTGCCCTCCGGCTATTTCCGCGACTTGCAAATCATCAAGGAGGTATTCCTCCCCGCCTTTAGCGAACTAAAGGATTGTCTCAGGATGGTTACCCACATGATGCGCGAAGTGAAAGTGAATAAGCAGATACTGGACGACGACAAATACGCCCTACTCTTCAGCGTTGAAGAGGTAAACCGCCTCGTATTGGAAGGCGTGCCTTTCCGCGATGCCTACAAACAAGTTGGCCTCAACATCGAAGCCGGTCAATTTACACCAAACAAAGCAGTGCACCATACGCATGAGGGAAGCATCGGAAACCTATGCAACGACAACAAATCCGCCCTCATGCAAAAAGTGATAGACGGATTCTCATTCTCGAACATGAATATGGCAGAAAAGCAACTGCTTGCCGTAAAATAAAAAAGTAATAGCCATTTACATGATTTATATAAGACGTTTCTCCCTCTGCCTGCTGATTCTTTGGATGGTGGCTTGCGACACGGTCAACGAAACCAGCATCCCCTACCGCCCCGTCTATCTGGAGTTGGATCTGAGTTTCGAGGACAAAGCCCTCTACAACATACAAGCCTACAAATTATATACGCCCAAGAACATCAATCAATCAGGCGAGAAAACCGGCTTCGGCGGTGTATTGGTCTATCACGGGATTAACAACATAGGAGGCTCCTCCTTCTACGCTTTCGACGCAGCCTGTCCAAACGAAGCCAGCAGCACCACGATTGTAGAAGTGGACGGAGCAGGGATTAATGCCGTTTGCCCCAAGTGCGGAAGCAAGTTCGACCTGCTCAACGGACTGGGTAATCCGCAGTCCGGACCAGCAAAATTCGGCCTTCTGAGGTACAACGTCAACACGATTGGCAACAAAATATACGTCAGGAACTGATTTTTTCAGTCAAAGGTTTGCAGAAACGAAACTTTTATTTACCTTTGCACACGCAAACGAAGATAATGCGAAAGTAGCTCAGTTGGTAGAGCATAACCTTGCCAAGGTTAGGGTCGCGGGTTCGAGTCCCGTCTTTCGCTCATCTCTTAAGAGAAGGGATGCTCGAATGGTGGAATGGTAGACACGAAGGACTTAAAATCCTTTGGCCATTGCGGCTGTGC
>JAVVRI010000064.1:0-16418 GCA_036654795.1 Tannerellaceae bacterium | reverse complement strand
TTATTGACATTGTGAATATGACCAATCTTTCCCCCGAAGTCGTCAACCAATTATAGCGCTTCATTGGGGGCAATGATACTTTTTTGCACATAGCAACTAATGGTACATGATTTTTATTTCAAAAAAAAAATATTTTTTTTGCTTTCGACCACGTAGTTTGAGGTTCGTTAGTTGTTATAGTAAAGAGATACTAGAAAAACATGGACGAACAACTACTTATACAATTCCTGCTTCACCGATGTACTGCCGAGGAGACAGAGCAGATTGATCGGTGGATAAAAGCCGACAAGGCAAATGCAGAATGGATCTTCGAGATGGAACGCATCTGGGATCTGAAAGGTATGTTACGCTTTTCAGATTCACACCAAATAGAATTGGCTTATCAGCAGTTTCTTAACGACATTCAGACAAAAAAGGCATCCAAAACAAAAAGGCTCTTTCCTTGGAGAATGCTCAAAAATATTGCGGCCATCCTGCTGCTTATTCTTATCCCGCTGAACATCTATTATTGGAATTATCAGAAGGAAAAAACAATCACGATGAACACCATCGAAGTGCCCAAAGGACAACGGGTGTCCATCCAACTAAGCGATGGCACCAACGTATGGCTCAACGCAGACAGCAAACTAACATACCCCAGCGCATTTTCAGACAAGAACCGGGATGTATACTTAACAGGCGAAGCCTATTTCGAGGTAAAACGAAACGAGCACAGCCCCTTCATAGTACACACTACGCCACTGAACGTCAAAGTACTGGGCACCGTCTTCAACGTAAAGAGTTATAAAAACGAGAACACAGAAGTCGTACTAGCTAAAGGTAAAGTAGAAGTATCGGAAAGCAGTCGTCCCGACGCCACGCTGCAGATGAAGCCCAACGAGCAAATCGTATATTCCCCAAAAACAGGCATGACGCTGAATAAAGAGGTGGACGCAAACGCATTAACCTGCTGGACAGTGGGCGAGGTGTATTATAAAAATCAATTTTTACAAGACATCACGCAGGAGTTGACAGAGAAGTTTGGCATCCCTATCCAGATCAGAGACAAAGAGCTGGGCGACATCATCTTTACCTGCCACGCACAGGCAGATGCCAGCCTCATACAGATACTCAATCTGCTCAAAGAGACACGCAAAATAGATTACAGACAAAACGAGAATAGAATAATAGTGTTTAAACCTCTAAAAAAGAAAGCCTATGAAGTAAATGGAACGGAGATAAAGAATTAACCGCCGAACAGGATTTATTCTCCTGTCGGTCAAAAAAACAGCTAATTACTAAACATGGAATCGTTGAAAGACGAACTAACTAACTAAATTCCTGTGAATATATGAATTATAAAGCCAAAAGCATACCTAGTGAGGGAGAGAATACTTCACGTATGCCTAAAATCTATTTTATAGGTAGATATATCATACTATTTATGATCTTAGGGACGTTGCAATCTTTTGCAAGTACCACTTATTCTCAATCGACACGCCTCACACTCAATTTAAAGAATGCTACCGTCGAACAAGTTCTTTCCACTATCGAGAAAGAAAGTCAGTTCTACTTTACCTACAGCGTAAAGGAGATAAATGCCAACAAGAAAGTCTCAGTACATGCTGAAAACCAATTGGTAGAAGAGGTGCTTCAGCAAATCTTCACAAACAGCGGCGTGAAGTATGTCATTAAAGACAGACACATCACGCTATACCGCGCAGAGGGCAACGAAAAGAACAGTCTGCCCAATGTTCAACAAAAGAAGGTGACGATAAAGGGTGTTGTAAAAGACAATACCGGCCTGCCCGTTACCGGTGCTGCCGTTGTTGCGAAAGGAACAACTAACGGAACCGTAACGGATATAGACGGTAACTATTCCCTCAGCGACGTGCCTGAAAACCTATCACTGGTCTTCTCCTTTATCGGTATGAAGACAGAAGAGGTGAAGGTAAACGGTAAAAACCTTATCAACATGGTGCTTCACGAAGATGCCATCGGGTTGAATGAAGTAGTAGCCATCGGTTATGGTTATCAGAAAAAAAGAGACTTGACCGGTTCTGTTTCTTCCGTAACTTCGAAAGATATGATGATGGGCGGTACGGTAAGTAACGCCGCACAAGCATTGCAAGGAAAGACTGCCGGTGTACAGGTGTCACAGACTTCGAAGGCTCCGGGTGGTAGTATCTCCGTACGTGTACGTGGTAGTAACTCCATCAGTTCGACGAACGAACCACTCTACGTAGTGGATGGTTTCCCTTCATCAGAAGGATTGAACATCAACCCGAACGACATCGAATCCATGCAGATCCTGAAGGATGCTTCCGCTACCGCTATCTATGGTGCCCGTGGTGCCAATGGTGTGGTATTGATCACAACAAAACGTGGTAAGAGTGGCGAAAACAAGATCTCCTATAATGGTTATCTGGGCGCACAACAGTTGATCAACCCGTTCGATTTATTGAATGGAAAAGACTACATGAACCTCGCCAATGATTTATTTAAAGAGGTACAAGGTCAGGAACATACTGAAAATGGTGCATATACGCCTTCTCAATTGCAATCGGATGTAAACACAGACTGGATCGACGTTTGCTCACGCATCGGATTGGTACAGGATCATAACATCCAGTTCCAAGGTGGTTCGGATAAAACAAAAGTTTTGACCAGCTTGGGTTATTACAACCAAGACGGTATCCTAAAGAATACAAACTTTACGCGTATCTCAGGCCGTGTAAACGTAGACCAGACGATTAATGATTACATTAAGGCAGGGGCTACTCTTTATGCACACCGCGAAACCTCAAACTTCCAGCTTTACAGTGGTAATATTGTGAACTCGAACGTATTGCTTGGTATTTTATCATACGACCCGACCGTTCGCGATTACAACGACGACGGTACGTACGGACGTGTACCTGGTGGACGTGGTGACAACCCGTTGGCCAACTTGATGGAACGCCAGAATGACTCCAAAAACGACAAATTCAACGGTAGCGCCTATGTGGAAATCCATCCTTTAGAAGGACTTACAGCAAAAGCAACAGCCGGTGTGGAAATCCTGCACAACTTTGAAGGTAGTTACCTTCCGGCCTCTACCTACCAGGGAGGCATCGATAATGGTGTAGCTAGCACATACGATTACACAGGTACACGCCAAGTGTTTGAAGGTGTGATCAACTACATGAAGACGTTCAACAAAGTACATGACTTCAGTGCCATGTTAGGTTATACCTACGAAAAGTTTGAAGGAGAATTCCGCCGGATTGAAGCCAAGAACTTCTCTACCGACGTGTTTACATACAACAACTTAGGCGCAGCGGCTCTGAAAAGCAGCATCGGTTCCAACAAGACAGAAAACCTATTGATCTCTTTCTTCGGACGTGTTAACTATACATTCAACGATAAGTATCTGGCAACTGTGACGGTTCGTCGGGATGGTTCGTCTCGTTTTGGTGTGAACAACCGTTGGGGTACATTCCCTTCAGGATCGTTGGCATGGAGAATGAGCGAAGAAGACTTCATCAAGAACTTGAATATATTCAGCAACTTAAAGATGAGATTAGGTTTCGGTGTAACGGGTAACGAACGCATCGGGGACTATGCTTCATTGGCATTGATGAACAATACGCACCTATCCATGGACGGATCGGGAAACTTAGCCGGTACGCACATGAATCAAAGTAGTCCGCAAAACGAAAACCTAAAATGGGAAACAACCGAACAGTATAACATCGGTTTGGATATGGGCTTCTTTGACAACCGTCTGGCTGTGTCAGTGGATGGTTACTTCAAGAAGACAAAAGACCTGTTGTTGAACGTAAACATGCCTATGTACACCGGTTTCGTATCCGGACAGAGCAACGTAGGTTCTATCCAGAACAGAGGTTTTGAACTGGATTTGACTTCACACAACCTCACCGGCGACTTTATTTGGGACACGAAGTTTAACTTCGCCATCAACCGTAACAAAGTGCTCGATCTAGGCGGCAGCGCAGAGATCCTGATTAAATCGTCCAAACCAAACGGTACTGTAACAGAACAAGAGTATGCCGTTGTTCGCGAAGGCGAACCGTTGGGCTCTTTGTACGGCTACCAATATATGGGCGTTATACAAGCTGGCGAAAAGTACGCACTGCAACCGGATGCCAAACCGGGCGATCCGAAGTTTGCCGACCGTAATGGTGACGGTACATTGGACGCAAACGACCGTGGTATCATCGGTAACGCAAATCCGGACTTCATCTTCGGTTTGACCAATAATTTCGCTTACAAAGGGTTTGACTTGTCTATTTTCTTCCAAGGCTCTGTGGGCAATGACTTATTAAACATGACCCGTATGAACATGGAGTTGAGCCGTTCGACCGACGCACTGAACCGTTGGACACCGACAAACACGAACACAGACCTGCCTCGTAATGGTTTCTATAACATTTCAAAAGGTAAGGGTGGATACGTGAACGACCACTTTATTGAAGATGCTTCTTTCCTACGTCTGAAAAACCTGACATTGGGATACACCATTCCTTTCAAGAAGGTAGTCAATTCATGCCGCGTGTATGCTTCCATCGAAAACTTATTTACGGTAACTGGTTATTCCGGTTGGGATCCTGAAGTAGACACCAAGGCGTATGATGCAGCCAAAAACAAAGGCTCGAACCAAACAGCCAACGTAGGTGCCGGTCTAGACTTCAATGCTTATCCAAGCATGAGAACGTATACGATTGGTCTGAATGTTTCATTTTAATTAGTCTATTATCCTATTAAAAACAAGATATATGAAAAAAATATTAATGGGCTTAGTAGCCGCCGGACTGGCTACCGGATTTGTGGCATGCACCAATCTGGACCCTACTTTATATAGCAACCTGACGACAGAGAATGCCTATCAGACAGAAAAGGATGTGAATGCGGCATTAGTTGGCGTATATGCCGATTTGAACCCATTCCCGGGTGACGCATGGCAGTATTACGCAGGTTATTTCGTAATGCTGACGGATTATGGCACAGACATAGGATACTCGTTGGCGAGCGACCCGTTGGCACTTAGCACGATGTCGTACGACCCGAACAATCAGTACTTTCGCGATAACTGGAGATACATCTATCAGCTAATCTCCAACGCAAACGTATTGCTGCAAAAAGTGGACGGAGTAGCCGATATGAGCGCAGAAAAAAAGAATCTGATGAAAGCGCAAGCCAAATTCCTTCGGGCATTGGCCTATCGCGACCTGACGGATGCCTTTGGCCCGGTACCACTAGTTACTGAGTTTGTAAATCCGTCCACATCGAAAGACATGCCGCTTACACCGGTAGCCGAAATTGATGCCTTTATACTGAAAGACCTGAAAGAGGCACTGGAAGTACTGCCGGAAACATGGGAAGGTACCGACTTGGCTCGTGCAACCAAAGGAGCTGCCGCCACATTGATTGGTAAAATCTATATGCGTGCACACGATTATCAGAACGCAAAGACCTATATCGACATGGTGCTGTCACTACGTGATAAGGGTGTTTATGCCTTGAATCCTGACTTTAAGAACGAATGGTCAGAATCGAATAAACATGATATGGGATCTATCTTCTGCATTCTGCATGAATCAGGTTCCAATGGTGGTGAAATAGCGCTGCACTTTGGTCCGAAAGACCACCCGACGGTTCAGAACCGCTGGCAGTTCTACGCTGTGTCTCTTCCATTCTGGCGTAAATATGACAAAGCCGACCCACGCAGGGACTTCTTCTATTATAACTACACAGGGTTAAGCCCACGTGATGACAAAACGAAGTATGGCTTCTACTATTTGCTGCCTGATAAGGGACAGAACACACCGCCGAACGACACGACCCAATTGCTGCAGAACGTAGCAACAAAGAAGTACACATACGAAATGATATCAGACGTGTATTACGACGGACGTACCATTTCCATCTTCCGTCTGGCTGATGTAATCCTTTGCAAAGCAGAGATAGAAAACAACCTGAATGGTCCCGCTTCCGCGCTGCCTTATCTGAATCAGATTCGCGAACGCGCCGGCGCACCTGCTTACGGCAAGGACGCACGCTTCCCGATTCCGGGCTCGAAGGACGCCATGAATCAGGCTATTCTTGACGAACGTGGATTTGAATTGGTATTCGAATTCCAACGCCGTCCGGACTTGATTCGCTTTGGTAAATACGAGGAAACAGTGAATAATCACTTGAAGGAATTAGGTATTACAGGAACAACAGTAACCCCTGAACTGCGTAACTTCCCTTACCCGCTTACTGAAACGAAGCTAAACAGCTTTATGAGTGCTGAAAATCCAAAACGTCAGCCTAAATAATAGTTTATAGATAGGGGGATACCTGTGTTTAAACAGATACGGGTATCCCCTTTTTATTTAATCATTTTAAAGAGATTGATATGAAGCGTCTGATTCTTTTAACAGGTATATTGATCGTAGGAACAGCGATAGCCTGTCTTTATTTTAACGAACGAAACTCTATTCTTGAAGTGGTACTCACTTCCCCCGGCAACACAGCCATGTATAACAAGGCAACCATCACCCTAAAAAAACCGGCTCCGGTCTATATTGAATATACCGAGACAACAACCGGAAAGACATTTCGCACCATCACCACTCCGGCCGATACGCTTCATCAGTTGGACCTCTTACTCTTAAAAGCCAACACCGAATACAGCTATCAGATCGTGATAGACAATCTGTTCAAACAAAAGTCTAAAACGCTAACCTTTAAAACCCGCGAGCAGTCACCCTGGCTGGTCAACCATTGGTTTAACGAAAAACATCCGCACGACACCACCGCACTTGGCGACGGCATGATATTGGTCTGCTTCGGACGCCTGCCCGGATACATGGCCTTGATTGATAACGAAGGAGAAATGCGCTGGTACTGGCAAATAGACGATGTCGGAATACGCGCCGCCTCGCTGACCCCGCGCGGCACGCTGCTAGCTATGCTACGCCCCTTTCAGATGGACCAAATAGACGATGCACCGCAAACACCGGCCGAAATAGCCAACGAAGAACATAAAAAACCCATGCGCCGCGGTTCGATGGGCTTTGCCGGAGGAACCGGACTGGCCGAAGTATCACTGACCGGAGAACTGCTCTGGCGCCTCGACTTAAACAAAATAGAAAAAGAGAAAGATCATCAGATCATCCACCACGACATCTGGATGGACGATGAAAACCATATACACACCCTCTATCGCCCAAAGAAAATAGCCGAGATCAAAGTAAACGGCAAAATGACAACCGACACACTGGGTGGCGACGGCATCATGGTGCTCGACACACTGGGTAATGTGCTAAAAACGTGGTCAGCATGGGATGTATGGGATACGAATAACGATCCCTACATTGAAGAATACCGCTACGACCGCTTCCACATGAACGGCATGTGCTTCGACAAAGAGGGCAACTACTTGGTCTCGATGCCCATCGAAGACCAGATCTGGAAGATAGACCGGAAAAGTGGAAAACTGGAATGGAAATTCGGACGTAACGGCGACTTCGCAATGGACACCGCCGCCTACTTCTCCTTTCAGCACACGCCCTACATCACACCCAAAGGCGACTTGGCACTATTCGACAACGGACTGCTGAAGCTACGCTCAGGCGCCAAAGTGTTCCGACTGGACGAAAAAGCCCGCACAGCAAAGACGGTGCTAAACGTGCCGCTACCCGCCGAAAAATATACCTCCCGAATGGGAAGTGCCTACATCCTACCGAATGGGAACCTACTTCAGACCAGCTCGAAGACCGGCTCAATCATGGTAACGGACAAATCCGGCAAGGTGCTTTGGGAAAGCATCATGGCGTATGCCCCCTATCGGGCACTCTACATCCCAATGGAAACATGGAGTAAATACTTTACAGAAATAAAATAACAGGACATGGCGCAGACCTCACTTCTCTACATCTTTCTAACCTTCCTCAAACTGGGAGCTACCGCTTTCGGCGGATATATGTCGCTGGTAGCCATTGTGCAAAAACAATTGGTGGAAGTGGATAAAAAGCTGAAAGAGGAAGATTTGCTGGATGGCATCTCCCTAACCTCCGTCCTGCCGGGACCGGTGGCGGTCAATACGATTGCCTACGTGGGCTATCGCTTACGGGGGATTCCGGGGGCGATGGTCGCGTTTGCGGGAATTATCATTCCCTCTTTTCTGCTGGTGATCCTCCTCTCTTGGCTCTACTTTGCCTATGGAAACATCCCGGTGGTAAAGAACCTGTTTAGCGGGATTACTCCAGCTGTCACGGCGCTGATCGTGACGGTGGCTATCGGCATGGCACGCAAGACGATCAAGCTGCCGGCACAACGGGTACTTTGCCTCGTGGCAGCACTTCTACTAGTCTTCGTGGGTGGATTTGCCACAACCTTTCTGCTGATACTGGGTAGTGGTGTGGCTGGTTATTTCCTGTTCCGCCAAGTGAGCAGGCAGGATTCGGCAGCAACCGCTTCCGAAATTAAAAGACTTAGCCACAAGCAACTGATCATTTCAGTCGTAATCCTGCTCCTCCTCCTTTGCACCCTATTGTGGGGTGGGCAGAGCATCGGTGTGCCGAAGGATATCCAGCTACTTTCCACCTTTTCAGGCATCAGTCTGACTCTGTTTGGGGGTGGCTACGTGGTGATTCCGGCACTACACGAACTATTCGTGAACAACCTTCAGTGGCTCAGTTCGCAAGAGTTTGCCGATGGCATAGCCATTGGGCAGATAACACCCGGACCGATTTTTATCACTGCCACCTTTATCGGCTATAAAGTAGCCGGAGCATGGGGGGCATTGCTAGCCACGCTGGCTATCTTCACTCCGCCGGCTGTGCTAACGGTGTTGCTTTCCCGTTTCGTGGCGCTGGTCAACCAGTCGCCAGTCGTGAAGGCAGCCATGAAAGGGGTGCGGGCGGCTGTGATCGGGATGATCTTTGCATCGGCCATCACAATTGGACAGACCATTACGCTATCGGTAGCAGCAGTGGTTATCTTTTTAGCAACCTTTATAATATCACTTAAGTACACAATAAGTCCGGTTTATCTGATCATAGCAGCAGGTGTTGCGGGCATAATACTCTTTTAGACGATGAATACGATACAAGGAATACAGATGATCGGAACGCAGCGGTCGGGTTCGAACCTGCTACGGGTGATGTTGGACGGGTTGGAGCAAGTCATTGCGCCCCATCCACCGCATATTTTGCAACGCTTTCTGCCCCTACTCCCCAAATACGGCGATCTAACAGTGGAAGCTAACTTCCACAAACTGGCAGCCGACGTCTGCGAACTAGTGAACGTTAACCCCGTGCCCTGGGAGGGCGTCTCCATCCAAACAGACACAGTAATCAAAGCCTGTAAGCAACACACCCTCTACGAACTGTTTCGGGTGATCTACGCCACAGCAGCCCTCCAGACACATACCACCTATTGGCTTTGCAAGAGCATGAAGAACATGTTTTATGCCAATGGAATCGAATCGACCGGCATCCGCCCCTATTACATCTACCTATTTCGGGATGGAAGAGACGTAGCCCTCTCCTTTCAGAAGGCCATTGTCGGCGAGAAGCACATCTACGCCCTGGCGCAGAACTGGAGGAAAGACCAGGAAGAGGCGCTCCGCCTAAAGGACTGTACCCCACCCGACCGCTTCTGCATGCTCAACTACGAGACCTTGACAGCCCGTCCGAAAGAGACGATGGAGGAGCTATGCACCTTCCTACACGTACCCTATTCAGATCAGGTGATGGAATACTACAAAAGCCGCGAATCGGCAAACACCGCGCACGCTGGCAAAATGTGGTCTAACGTAACAAAGCCAATTCTAAAAAGCAACACGCGCAAGTTCCTGAGCGAACTTACGCCGGAAGAGATTGCGATCTTCGAGTCGGTAGCCGGAGAGACCCTCCAGAAGCTGGGTTACGACCTCTGCACACCCACCGACAAATTGAGAAGTAGCTTCAGCGAAGAAGAGATCGCCTTCTTCAACGCCGAGAACAAACGCATCAAAAGCCTCTTCATCCAGCAAGCGGATCACGAAGACCTGGAGAAAAGACGCCCGCAAGACGAACTAATCGGCAGAATACAACAATATTAATTCTTAGATAAATTCTTTATTAAACTAATGCGTATGAAACACATGTTATGTATGTTGCTTGGCTTATTAACCATCGGTAGTTTGCAAGCACAAACGCTCCCCACGGACGAATTGTACGGAACCGGCACATGGGATGCCGACTCCTTGGGTAATCACCGGGTAGTCGTCTCAGTAGACAAACCGGGCACAGCCGTACTGGCTACATTGGATTGGCGCCGCAAGGACTTGAACCCCGAAGGCAAAAACCTGATTGTTGTGGATGCCACAACAGGAAAAAGGATTATGAACGTATCCCGCTTCACGGTCAATCGTGAAAAGGGAGAAGTAGCCTTTCAGCCCCAAACAGCACCGGGCAAATACTACATCTACTACCTAAAGAACGTAATGAGCGGGAGTCGCTATTACCCAACCGTAAAGTATCCTCCTTTCGAGCAGACCGCCTCTGCCGAATGGCTAAAAGCAAACAAGCTGACAGGCAAAAAGGCACCGGCACTGCCCGCTGCAAAAGTCGTGCAATATCAGGCCATCAACAAGATGAACAGCTTCTACCCCATGGAGGTAATTGCCACCGCTGCCGAGACCGCACAGTTACTGAAACAACGCCCCGCGGAGAGCTACATCCTCTTCACCGAAGACCGCAAGTTCCCCATCCGTATGACGACCGAGATCCCTTACAAATGGATTGCCGACGACCGCCACGACACCTTCAGCGGTCAAGCTGACAAAGGGGAATACTACGTGTTCCAACTTGGTGTATGGGCTGCACGCACAGCTGTAGAGAAGCTGAACGTCACCTTCTCCGCATTAACCAACACGGCTACCGGAGAGCAGATACCCGCCTCCACCTTCACCTGCTTCAACACGGAAGGGACAGATGTGACCGGAGAGGCCTTCAAGAAGGACTGCTCCGTAGCCAAAGACAAAATACAAGCCTTATGGATCGGCACCCAGTTGCCGGAACAGCTAACGGCCGGTAGCTATCAAGGAACAGTCACTGTTACAGCTGCCAATGCAGAGACAAAGAGCGTAAAAGTAACACTTACCGTCTCCACCAACACCATCGCAAACCACGGAGACAATGAGCCTTGGCGCCATTCGCGCCTGCGCTGGTTGAACTCTCAGATTGGCTTCGACGACGAAGTGATCGCCCCTTACATCCCTTTGGAACTAAAAGATAAGACCATTGCCTGCCTAGGACGCGAAGTGACGCTCTCCGCACAAGGACTACCAGCCGGAATAACCAGCTACTTCAAGGAGACCATGACCGGAATTGGCACAGACGGACGCTCCGTACTGGCTGCCCCGATGGAACTGGCAGCAGACGGCGGCGCATGGGAAAACCTGAACTTTGCCATCACCAAACAAAAGCATGGCGCTAT
Organism: Tannerellaceae bacterium; assembly: GCA_036654795.1. Lineage (GTDB taxonomy): Bacteria > Bacteroidota > Bacteroidia > Bacteroidales > Tannerellaceae > JAVVRI01. The sequence goes on along the minus strand of JAVVRI010000064.1, from coordinate 4,964 downwards.
TGCCTGGAAAGCACTCAACCAAAACAGCCGTTTTCTGATGGAACTGGAGGGACAGATGGAAGCAGATGGTAACATCGAATATAAGATCACACTCGTAGCACGTGAAGACGGAACCGTGCAGGACGTTGCCTTGCGTACCGAACTAGCACCTGGCGTAGGACGCTACATGATGGGCTTGGGCGAAAGAGGTGGCTACTGTCCGAAGGAACTCAACTGGAAATGGGACATACAAAAGAATCAGGACGGTCCATGGGTAGGCGATGTGAATGCCGGCCTGCAAATCCGCTTCTACGACGATAAGTACGACCGACCACTAAACACCAACTTCTACCACCAGAAACCGCTACACATGCCCATTTCTTGGTGCAACAACGGCAACGGCGGTATCCGTATTAGTAACGAAGCAGGTGCCACCCTCATCAACGCCTATTCCGGCAAGCGGGAGGTGAAGAAAGGCGACAAGCTGCATTACTACTTCAACGTAGCCGTCACCCCCTTCCGCTCCATCAACACCGACAAGCAATGGCGCGAACGCTATTACCACAGCTACGAGTTTATCGACAAGATCAAACAATACGGCGCAAACACGGTGAACATCCACCATGCCAACCGCATCAATCCGTTCATCAACTACCCCTTCCTCCGTACCAAGGAGATGAAGGCCTACATCGACGGCGCACATGCACGAGACACGAAAGTAAAGATATATAACACCGTACGCGAACTATCCAACAGTTGCGTGGAACTTTATGCCTTGCGCAGCCTCGGCAATGAGATCTTCTCGGAAGGACCCGGAGGCGGCTTCTCGTGGTTGCAGGAACACCTCGACCCGAACTACATCGGTGCTTGGTTCGTACCTGAACTAAAAGACGCAGCAATCGTGAACAGCGGTGTCTCTCGCTGGCACAACTACTACTTGGAAGGACTGGATTGGCTGGTAAAGAATGTCGGCATCGACGGTCTTTACATCGACGACCTGGCCTTTGACCGCATGACGATGAAGCGCGTACGCAAGATACTGAACCGCACCAATCCCGGCGCCCTGATAGACCTCCACTCGGCCAACCAATACAACGCCAAAGACGGCTTTGCCAACAGTGCCAACCTTTATCTGGAGCACTTTGCTTACCTAGACCGTCTGTGGTTTGGCGAGTATTTTGATTATAACCTATCGCCCGACTTCTGGCTGATCGAAGTATCCGGCATACCATACGGACTCATGGGCGAAATGCTCTGGGAAGGTGGAAATCGTTGGAGAGGCATGCTATACGGCATCACCGGACGTTCGCCCGGCGAAAGCGACAACCGCCTCCTCTGGCAGCTGTGGGATAACTTCGGCATGCAGGAAAGCGAGATGATCGGCTACTGGGTGAAGGACAATCCCGTGCAGACCCACAGCGAAAAGACGCTGGCAACCATCTATCGTCATACCGGCAAGAAGACACTGATCTCCCTCGCCACATGGGAAGAGGCTGATGCCAACGTAACCCTCTCGATAGACTGGAACAAGCTCGGACTAGACCCCGCGAAGGTAACTCTTCACGCACCGGCTATCGAGAACTTCCAAACCGAAGCCAACTGGAAACCCGGCGAAGTGATCACAGTACCCAAAGGGAAAGGCTTACTTATTATTGCGGAATAACCATAGAATAAATAGCATGAAAACACTTGTATTCTTTCTTTGCGCCGCGGCTGCCTTGCAGCCGCTGACGGCGCAGCAAAAAGCGACGGTCACTGAGGCTCTGCAGACAGTCAAAACCTATCCTTTCTCCGACCCAGACCCGGTGGCTGATCCTTCCGACCTCTTCTATCCCTACTTCCGCTTCGACGGCTTTAGCGCTACGGGAATAGACAAACAGTGGAAGACAGTGACGCTGGAGAACGACTATATCAAGCTCTCCCTCCTACCCGAAATAGGTGGAAAAGTATGGGGAGCCGTGGATAAATCCACGCAAAAGGAATTTATATACATGAATCACGTAGTCAAGTTTCGCGACATTGCCATGCGCGGACCGTGGGCATCGGGAGGTATCGAGTTCAACTTCGGCATCATCGGCCACGCACCGACCTCCAGCACACCGGTAGACTACACCACCCGGACGAAGAGCGATGGTAGCGTCAGTTGCTATATCTCCTCCTACGAATTGGTGACACGCACCTTCTGGACAGTCGAAGTAAACCTACCTAAGGACAAAGCCTACTTCACCACCAAGACGACTTGGCACAACAGCTCCGCCCTCGACCAGCCCTACTATCAGTGGATGAACGCCGGCTATCGCGCGGCCGGAAACGCTGAGTTCTGCTATCCAGGGACAAACTACATCGGCCACGGTGGAGAGCTCTACTCCTTCCCCAAAGACGAAGAGGGACGGGAGATCGGTTGGTATGAAAAGAACAACTTCGGCAACTCCAAGTCTTACCACGTACTTGGAAAGTATAACGACTTCTACGGTGCCTACTGGCACAAAGACGACTTCGGCTCCGTACACCACGCCGACTACGACGAGAAGCTGGGTATGAAGATCTTCCTTTGGGGACTCTGTCGCGAGGGAGGAATCTGGGAAGACCTATTAACAGATACTGACGGCCAATACATCGAACTGCAATCCGGCCGTATGTTTAACCAACCAGCCTCCAACAGCAGTCTCACCCCCTACAAGCATACCGCCTTCGGACCACAGGCAACCGATGTTTGGACGGAATACTGGTTTCCCGCCAAAGGTATTCAGGGTATCGCCAAAGCCGGCCGAATCGGTGCGCTGAACGTACTCCGCGAAGAGGGCTTCCTAAAGCTTTACTTCTCGCCCCTGCAGCAGATGGCTACCACTATGAAGCTCTATGATGGCGACCGTCTGGTACGTACCCTGCCGCTTAAGTCCGGTGTGTTCGAGACATGGAAAGACTCCATTCCTTTGAAGGACGCCGTAGCTGCGGGACAGCTGAAGGTAGTCATAGGAGACAATGAACTGATCTATTCCGAAATAAAGAATGACAACGAAGTAACACGTCCGAAAGAGCTACCTGCAGACTTCGACTGGAACTCTGTCTATGGCCTCTTCACACAAGGCGAACAGTGGATGAACCAGAAGGTGTACGACAAAGCCGAGCATTTCCTCGCTGCCTCACTGACCAAAGATCCCTACTTCCTGCCCGCACTGAGCAGCCTCGCCTCCCTTTATTACCATCAGGGGAAATATGAGGAGGCACTAGCAAAATGCAAAATAGCCCTTAGCCTGAACACCTATGATGGAGAGGCAAACTACCTATACGGTCTTTGCAATCTGGCATTGGGGAATGATCTGGATGCCAAAGACGGCTTCTCGATTGCCTCCTATGCACCCGCTGTACGCAGCGCTGCCTACGCCAAGCTGGGCGAAATGAGCCTACGCGACGGGAACTGGAAGAAGGCCGAGCATTACGCCCTGAAGAGTCTGGACTATAACCGCTTGAACCTAGAAGCCAGCCACGTGCTAATGGTAGCCTATCGTAAGAACAACCAGCCGGAGAAAGCCAAGGCAATCATCGACCCGCTGCTAGAAGAACTGCCCCTCTATCACGTTGCCCGCTTCGAAAAGTACCTATTGGAAGAGGAGAGTAAGGAGGCATTCACCTCCCTGATCCGCAACGAACTGCCGTTCGAGACCTACATGGAGATAGCCGAATGGTACGAAACGGCCAACTGTACGGACGAAGCCCTCGCCCTGCTCTCCTTTGCTGAAGGCTACCCGATAGCCAACTACAAAGCCGCCTACCTACTGCATAAGCAGGGAGACGAAGCAGCCGCCACTGCACGTGTGGAAAAGGCAAACGCCCAATCTCCTGAGGCTGTATTTCCCTTCCGCCCCAGCACGTTGAAGGCGCTGATGTGGGCAGGAACCGTACGCCCAAACTGGAAGACGAGCTACTATCAGGCACTGATCTATTGGGCAAACCAGGACAAAGCCAAAGCACTCGCCCTGATAGACGGCTGCGGCGAAACCGGATATGCCCCCTTCTACCTCAGCCGTGCTACCTTGAAACAGGGTGATGCCCGACTAGCAGACCTCTTGAAAGCAGAGCAAACCGCCACCTCCTGGCGCACCGGCTTTGCCCTCATCAACTACTATACGGCAGGCAAACAATGGACGAAAGCCCTTGAAGTGGGACGAAAATACACCAAGCTCTACCCCACAAACTACTACATCGGCCTCAAGCAAGCCAAAGCACTCTGCGAAACGGGACAATATCAGCCCTGCATCACGTTGCTGCAAAAGCTAAAGGTGCTGCCAAACGAAGGCTCCTATGCCGGACGTGCCGTCTATCGCGAAGCCAATCTCTATCAAGCCATGGAGCAATTGGGCAAGAAAAGCTACAGCCGCACACTTCGCGCCATCGATGCTTCAAAGGCATGGCCTGAGAACCTCGGTGTGGGTAAGCCATACGATGACATGATAGACAGCCGCCTCGAAAACTATCTGGAAGCCCAAGCGCGCGTCGGACAGAAGGAAACACAGAAAGCAACAGACCTCTTCAGCGCCGTAGCCGCGAAAGCATCCACCCGTTCACATTTCGCCTCCGGCGACCTGCTGAGCGCCCTTGCATTGCGTGAGTTAGGGAAGACTTCGGAAGCCGACCGGTTGGTTGCATCGTGGAGCCAAAAGCAAGCGAATAACCGCATTGCCCAGTGGTGCAGCGCTATTTATCGAGGAGAAAAGGAGAAGGCCGCCGACCTGCTGAAAAGCCGCAACGACCAGACCGACACCACTCCGTGGGAATCGTCCTTCAGAGACACGGACTTCGACTTGATTGTCCGTCTTTTTAATTAGTTACTCAAGTTTCGGAAGTAACCTAAAGGATGGTAAAAAGGAATAAAAAAGGCTTTGAAAGTTTCTGTATCTCACAGAAAATGGGTACTCTTTCAGGACTAGTGGAGTCTCTAAAAGCACTCATGCTTTCCTGGAGTGACCTTAAAATAGAAATATCCG
>JAVVRI010000063.1:5003-16560 GCA_036654795.1 Tannerellaceae bacterium | reverse complement strand
AAGACTATTTTTTTATTAGGCTCGCTTATAAATGGATATTTTTATCTAAGTTTGCTCGTATAATCAAAGATTAAGTACCTATTTGTTATGACTCAAAAGATAATCAGACCTCTTTACTTCTTCGCTTTCCTCATGTTGTTGGCCGTGATGCTCGCTTCGTGCGGGAACAAAAAGAGGGTGTCGCTACCGGCGGACTTCAAAGGGCCGAAGGAGCTGTCCCGCCTATACGGAGTGAGGATTATGCCGGATGATAATATCTATCTGTATAATGCCGGTGCCCGTTGGTTGGGCACTCCGCACCGGATGGGAGGAAGCACGCGAAGGGGGGTAGATTGCTCCGGCTTTGTGGCGATTCTTTACCGTGAGGTATATGGTCGCCAGCTGTCTCGTTCGTCAGCAGACATGTTGAAGCACGACTGTCGGAAGGTGAAGCGCGGAAAGTTGGAGGAGGGCGATCTGGTCTTTTTTCATACTGGTAGCGGAAGGAGGAAGACGCCCAACCATGTGGGTGTCTATCTGAAGAACGGCCGCTTTATCCATACGAGTACCTCCCGTGGCGTGATGGTCAGCAGCTTGAGTGAACCTTACTTTGAGCGTACCTGGATCTCCGGTGGACGGGTGAAATAGGGCTGTTGAGTGGTCAGACTATTAATTATTTCCCCTTCCCTGTTCATTCTTCATTATAATTTGTACATTTGCACTTCATTTAAAAACATAGACGAAAGTATGTTGACGCTTAAAGTAATTACGGAGACCCCGGACGAAGTAATCCGGAGGTTAGCCAAGAAGCATTTTGATGCGAAAGAGATTATCGGCAAGATCATCGAGTTAGATAAAACAAGACGTAACACCCAGTCTGTGCTGGATGCAAATCTGGCAGAGTTGAACATCATATCGAAAGCAATTGGTCAGCTCATGAAAGAAGGCAAAAAGGCGGAAGCCGAAGCTGCCCGTTTGAAAGTGGCCGAGATGAAGGAGAGCAACAAGGAGATGGATGCTGTCAAGGCGCAAGCCGAACAGGATTTGCATGATCTGTTGGTGCTGATTCCAAACTTGCCTAACGAGTCGGTGCCCGAAGGAAAAGGGGCTGACGACAATGTGTGCGAGAAGATGGGGGGCGTTATGCCTGACCTTCCTGCCGACGCAGTGCCCCACTGGGATCTGTGTAAGAAGTACGACCTGATCGACTTTGAGCTTGGTGTAAAGATTACCGGAGCAGGTTTCCCCGTTTATAAAGGTTATGGCTGCCGTTTGCAGCGTGCACTGATCAACTTCTTTCTGGACAATGCCCGTGAGGCAGGTTATTTGGAAATACAGCCGCCGTATGTGGTGAATGCTGATTCTGGTTATGGGACAGGGCAGCTGCCGGATAAAGAGGGACAGATGTATCACGCCACAGTGGACGATCTTTATCTGATCCCAACGGCCGAAGTACCTGTTACCAATATCTATCGCGATGTGATATTAAATGACACCGATCTGCCGATAAAGAATACGGCATACTCTGCTTGCTTTCGTCGCGAAGCCGGTTCGTATGGTAAGGATGTGCGCGGCTTGAACCGCTTGCATCAGTTCGACAAAGTGGAGATTGTGCGCATCGACAAGCCTGAACACTCTTATGCTTCTTTGAAGGAGATGGTGGACTATGTGCAGACATTGGTCGATAAGCTGGAGTTGCCTTGGCGTATTCTTCGTCTTTGCGGTGGCGATCTGAGCTTCACGTCGGCTATTACCTTCGACTTCGAAGTCTATTCTGCCGCCCAGAAGCGTTGGTTGGAGGTTAGCTCGGTGTCCAATTTCGAGAGTTATCAGGCTAACCGCCTGAAGTGTCGTTATCGTGACGAGAATAAGAAGATGCAGCTTTGTCATACGTTGAACGGTAGCGCGCTGGCTTTGCCACGTATCGTGGCTGCTTTGTTGGAAAACAACCAGACGCCCGAAGGTATCCGTATTCCGAAAGCATTAATACCGTACACAGGTTTCGACATGATTAAATAACCGTGACGAGCGGTTGCAAAAGTATATAAACAACAGGTTCCGGATGATAGCAATCATTCGGAACCTGTTGTTTATATAAGGAAGAGTTAGAGTGGGGGGTTAGATAAACAGATTCACATTCGCCTCTTCTGCCCGTTCCAGGTAGGAGGCTACGCCACCCATCGTTACGTTGTCCATCAGCTCTTCTTTTTGAATGCCCATCACGTCCATACTCATGGTACAGGCAATCATCTCCACACCGTTCTCAGCAGCTTGAGCAATTAGGATTTCAAGGCTGTCCACTCGTTTACGCTTCATAATGAGGCGCATCATCCAGCTTCCGGCTCCCAGCATATTCATTTTTGAGAGGGATAGTTTCCCACTGTGCGCAGGAAGCATCCATCCGAACATTTGTCCGAAGATGTCTTTGCTTACTGCCGGTTTTTGGCGCTTCTTGATCACGTTTAGTCCCCAGAAGGTAAAGAACATGGTCACCTTCTTGCCGGTAGAAGCAGCTCCGTTGGCGATGACGAAAGAGGCAAGAGCCTTGTCGAGGTCGTCGCTAAAGACAATCAGTGTTTTGTTGTCTCCGCTATTTGCCAATATCTGGCAGGCGCTTTTAGGTTCTCCTTTCGCGATGGTTGCGTGGATGACGCCGGCTTTGTTTTCTACGCCAATCAATTGTGCCCCCGTCATGTTGCACCAAGCAGAAACGTCCTTGCCAAAACCTTGATCGGTGGCGGTAATGAGCAATTGTTCGCCTATCTTCAGTTCGGCGTAATGCTTCTTTAGTTGGAGCACGGGGCCGGGACATTGCATGCCGCAAGCGTCAATCTTGACAAGCGGCCGGTGGCTGATCTCCTCTTCACCGCCATCGTTGGTTGGTTGTTGGGAGAGGTGGATGTTTTCGTTTAGCTTGGCGGTGGCGGCGTACCAAGTTTTGTATCCACCGGAGAGGTTGCGTACTTTCGTATATCCGTTTTGCGTCAGGACGCGGTAAGCCAGATAACCACGTAGACCAATGGCGCAGGTAACGATGATTTCTTTCTCTTTCGGCAGTTCAGCGAGGTGTTCGCGCAGTTCGTCAATGGGTATGTTGATGGCGTTTGGCAAGCTGCCTAAGCTGTATTCGTCGTGTGTACGAACGTCTACTAGGATGCTGTTACTGTCCAGTTCGGCTATTTCACGCCAGTGGATGGTCTTTACCTTTCCGTTCAGCACATTGTCTGCCACGTATCCGGCCATATTAACCGGATCTTTTGCGGCAGCGTAGGGGGGGGCGTAGGCATGTTCCAGCGCAATTAGGTCGTAAATGGTTCCTTGGCGTTGGATTACCTGCGCCAGCATCTCGATCCGTTTATCTACTCCTCCGAAGCCCACTACTTGGGCACCCAGCAGGCGTCCGCCCTCCGGCGCAAACAAAATCTTAATAGTGAGGGGGACGGCGTTCGGATAATACCCTGCATGCGAGGCGGAATGTGTGTACGAAGAGTAATAAGGAATGCTTTCCCTTTTCAATAACTTGGCGTTTGCTCCGGCCGTAGCTACGGTCAGGTCGAATACTTTGGCAATGGAGGTTCCCATTGTGCCGGGATAAGTGGATTTGTTTCCGAATACGATATTGTCCGCCACAATGCGTCCTTGCTTGTTTGCCGGTCCGGCCAGTGGGATGAGTGCCGGTTTTCCGGTAACCAAGTGGCGTACTTCAACGGCATCGCCCAATGCGTAGACATTCGGATCAGAGGTTTGCATGTATTCGTTTACTGCGATACCGCCTAGTGTGCCTAGCGTCAGTCCGGCTTCTTTTGCCAACTTCGTTTCCGGCCGTACGCCAATGCTCAGGATGACCATGTCTGTCGGGATCTGTTTTCCGCTGCGCAGGTGGATGTTGATGCCGTTCGGCGTCTCTTCAAAGCGGGAAACGCCGTCTTCCAGCATGAGTCCTACCTTCTTTTCCGTCAGGTGCTGATGTACGATAGCGGCCATGGAGTAGTCCAGTGGAGCCATTACTTGGTTTGCCATCTCTACAACGACTACCTGGATGCCTAATTCGTGCAAGTTCTCCGCCATTTCCAGCCCGATGAACCCTCCGCCTACTACAACGGCATGGTGGGGTTTCTCCTGGTTTACGTAGTTTTTGATTGCGTCGGTATCCGGTACATTGCGGAGGGTGAATATTTTTTTACTACCAATTCCTTCAATACCGGGGCGAAGCGGCTCGGCTCCGGGAGAGAGAACTAGTTTGTCGTAGCTTTCTGTGTAAACTTGTCCGGTAGCGTGGTTCTTGATCTCTGCCAGTTTTTTTTCCAATTGGATGGCTGTTACCTCTTGCTCTGTACGGATGTCAATACGGAAGCGGTCGGTGAATCCTTTTGCCGTTTGCACAAACAGTTTCTCTCGGTTTGAGATGGTGCCACCTATATAATAAGGCAGTCCGCAGTTGGCATACGACACATATTTTCCACGTTCGAACAGGATTACTTCTGCCTGCTCATCCATTCTTCTTAAACGGGCTGCTACGGTTGCACCGCCTGCCACGCCTCCAATAATTAAATACTTCATATTGTTTTCTTTTTTGTTTTATTCTTTTCCGATGCTGATCGCTAATTGGGTGTATAAGGCTTCGATGTTTAGGTTGGCCGTCATCATCTGTTGTACCTTTTCTTTGCCTTTTGGAGTGAGGGTGAAGAGCATTTGCCGTTTGTCCTCTTTACTGACGGCTCGACGGATAAATCCTTTATTCTCCACCGCCGTAATAACTTTGGATACGCGTGAGTTCGACAATCCGATATATTCGCAAATTGTGCCTGCGGTTCGTGCCTCTCCCTCCTTTAGGCAGCAGAGGAGCATTGCTTCGTTGATCGTAAGCAGGTGCGTATCCGAAAAATCCTTCTCGAATTGGTAGAGGGCTTTATAAATGTCCTTGAGTGCACAAATAGGTTCCATATTTTTCTTTGTTTGTTTTCAGTGCTGCAAAGATATATTATTCTTTTGAATAAGAATAGTGTTTAGTGGAAAATAAATTGCATAGTAGGTTAACTTGTTATCTATTATCATATTGATGTTATCTATACTTGGGGTGTTTTCTCATTGCTGATTGTCTACAAACAAGAAAGAGGCACGAATATTCGTGCCTCTTTCTTGTTTGTAGAACGGGATGTATATGCCTTTTTTTTAGTCGCGGTTTGAGAAGTATTTCATAAACTGTGAGCGTTCGTACATGGCGGGATCGGAGATGTTGGTATAGTTCAACTTGCCGCAGAATTGGGACAAGGATTGAAAGTGTGCCTGATGCATCCATTCCTCGATGCAAGTAAGTATTTGCGAAATGATTTCGCTTCCGTGCGTGTAAACGGCGCTACACATTTGTACGGCCGAAGCTCCTGCCAATAGGCATTTGATCACATCTTCCCAATCGTGCACACCTGTAGACGAGGCTAAACTGATGCCCGGAATCTTACCCGAAACAATGGCTGTCCAGCGAATTGTGTCGCTCAGGTCGGAGTGGTTGCTAAACACGTTGCCGGATACAATCTGCATGCTGTTGATGTCGATGTCCGGTTGATAGAAGCGGTTGAACAGCACTACGGCGTCCGCTCCGTTTACCTTTAGGGTATTGACCAACGCCGGAATGTTTCCAAAACTCTTGCCAATCTTCAAAATAACCGGAATGGAGATTGTCTCTTTTACTTTTCGTATGATGTTAACATAGACGTTTCTTACCTCCTCGAAGCTCTGTGTGAGGTCTGTCTCCATAAAGAATACATTTAGTTCCAGCGCATCGGCACCGGCCAGTTCTATCTGGCGCGCAAAGTCGATCCATACATCCGCCTTGTAGCAGTTGATGCTGGCAATAATCGGAATGGTGCATAGTTCTTTTGTTTTCTTAATTAGCTCTAGGTAATCGTTTACCTGATTGGCTTTGACGTAACCACGGATATAGTCTGCTGCTTCCGGATAGTCCGAATCTTTCAGCAATACATCGCTTTGCATTTCGATCTGCTCTTCGAAGAGCGATTTCAGTACGATAGCGCCTGCGCCGGCTTTTTCAAACTCCTTGTTGCGTTCCGGATTGTTTGTCAGGCCGGAGCTTCCAACGATCAGCGGGTTTCGTAGCGTCAACCCTGCATATTGTGTCTTTAGATCAATCATGTCAGATTTAAAATTTAAATGAATAAAAGATTAATACTCCCGTTCTCCAAAGATATCGGTTCCGATTCGTACAAGCGTGCTTCCTTCTTCGATGGCGATTCTGTAATCGTGGCTCATTCCGAGGGAGAGTATGGAGAAACGTTCATCTTTGGTAAAGTAATCGTTTTTTAATTCCGTAAAGAGGGTGTGCAGTGCGCGAAACTCTTTTCGTATCTGCTTTGTGTCGTCCGTATTGGTTGCCATACCCATTAGTCCGCCAATGTAGATGTTACGGCAAGTGGCAAAGGCATCGTCCTTCAATAGGGTTTTGCATTCCTCCGCAGTTAGTCCGTGTTTGGTCTCTTCTTCGGCAATGTGTATTTCCAATAACAATTGGATTACCCTGTTATTCTTTTTCGCCTGCTTATCGGCTTCCAAGAGTAGCTTGAGCGAGTCGATGCTTTGTATGGTGTGTATAAACGGGGCAATCTCTTTCACTTTGTTGCTTTGTAACGGGCCGATAAAATGCCACTCAATGTCACTCGGCAATGCCTGTTGTTTGGCTGCCACCTCCTGCGCCCTGCTTTCTCCAAACACACGTTGGCCGGCTTGGTATGCTTCCAGCACTGCCTCAGCGGGGTGAAACTTCGACACGGCCAATAGCGTCACTCCTTCAGGAAGTGAGGCTCTCAGCTGTGTTATGCGCCCGGTGATGCTCATCTTTTCTGTTCTGCTATGAGTTCTTCGCCTGATTTGGGCGTTTTGTCGTCTCCCGCAGAATAGGGGAATACGTCCATTAGCATTGTTTCAGAAACTGATGCGATGGTATAGTCGGCCATGGTGCCTTTCATTCCTTCTTCCAATACGGCAATTGCTTCTTTTAAGGTCGTTGCTTGTGCCAGCATCATGGCGGCTGTTTTCTTTTCAGCTCCGCTCTTTTCGTCCAGCGTGATGAAGTAAACCTTTATTTTAAAGAAACGGTCTCCGTTCTCGTTGAAAAACAGCTCCGATAAGCGTGCTCGCTTAATGTCGGCAACTGTAAATTCACCGGTGATGAAGGGATGTATCTCTTCGATGATGCGGGCTTCGGCCTCTGTAAACGATAAAGCATCTACAAGATACGGCTCAGTTACTTTCTTTTGCATGCCGTTTTCCAGCACTTTTTCATAAGAGACCTTACATTCAAACCAGTTGTGCATAATTATCTATCTATTTTTATATGTTTTTACTCCGACTTGTTATTAAACAAAGCACAAATATAGGTTCTATTCGGGAATAATACAACCAGGTTACGAAAAACATCGGGCAATAGAAAAAATAATATTTTCATGGCAACTTATTGCTGTTTGCGGGTGTTATATCTATAACAGTGTGTTTTTTCATGATATTAGATTAGTAATTAGGCAATTCATCCTGTCCGTGAGGATAGGATGAATTAGTATGTAGTTCCACTTTAGAACTCGTCGTCGGCATATAGACTGAGCAGATTTTTGAACTCGTAGTCGTATATTTCTGCATCGCTGAAGAAGCGTTTTAACTCAATTTCTGCTGTTTCGGGAGAGTCGGAGGCATGCACAATGTTTTCCTGTACACTCATGCTATAGTCACCGCGGATGGTACCGGGTGTAGCGTTGCGCCCATTCGTTGTGCCGGCCAGTGTGCGTACTACCTGCACGGCGTCGATTCCTTTCCAGCAGCAAACAACTACCGGACAGCCACTCATGGCATTCTTGATCCGTTGGAAGAAGGATTTGCCGGACAAGTGCGCGTAATGCTCGCTTAACACCTCGTCGGTCAACCAAACCATTTTCATGCCGGCTAGTTGAAGCCCTTTCTTTTCAAATCGAGAGATAACCTCACCAATCAAACCGCGTTGGATGGTGCATGGTTTTAAAATAACAAGCGTCTTTTCCATAAAACAAATTATATTAGAGGTTAAACATAATCCTTTAATTTGGGCGTATGGCTCGTCCAAAGATAATGTTTCTTTCGAATATAATTGTCTTTTTAATAGGACTTTTTTGCCCGATAAGCCCATATGTGCATACCGATGACTTTTCCAACTCATCGGTATCATTTACAAAACTCATCGGTATGACACGGCAAAGTGGTAGTTATCCAAAAACGGGGCATTTGCATGAGTTTCCTGATGTGTTCTTTTAAAAAAGAGGCAAACGGTTTGTGCAGGAAGAACGGAAGGTGTATTTTTGTCGCAAACTATAATAATTATTCACATGAAAAAGCTATTATCCCTTCCTCCAAACTTAGTAAATTGCTTTCATGACATAGAGCATATTGATGCTCACGAATGGTTTTGTACTTCCGATCCTGTCGGCGAACGCCTAGGTTCGGGGGGCGGAACAACTTGGCTGTTAGAAGCCTGCCGACAAAAAGAAACGCCCGATACATCTTTCGATGCGTTTCTTTCGGCAGAAAAAAGAATACTCTTGCATGCTGGCGGACAAAGCCGTCGCCTGCCCGGTTACGCGCCTTCGGGCAAGATATTGACCCCGATCCCTGTCTTTCGCTGGGCGCGTGGGCAGCAATTGGGTCAACACCTTTTATCGCTGCAACTTCCTCTTTATGAAGAGATCATGCGCAAGGCTCCCGATAGCCTCCATACGCTGATTGCGAGTGGTGATGTGCTGATCCGTACCAGCGAATCCCTTCAACCGATCCCTGAGGCCGATGTGGTTTGTTACGGTCTTTGGGTAGATCCCGTGCTGGCAACCAATCATGGCGTCTTTGTCTCCGACCGCAAGCGGCCGGCGGAACTCGCCTTTATGTTGCAAAAGCCTTCGCTGACCGAACTGGGTACACTTGCTCAATCATGTTTCTTTCTGATGGATATCGGTATCTGGCTGCTGAGCGACCGGGCGGTCAGTCTGCTTGCCAAGCGTTCGATGGAGGCGGATGGTAAGACGTTGCGCATGTACGATCTTTATTCTGACTTTGGGTTGGCGCTCGGCAGTCATCCCCGGACGGAGGATGCCGAACTGAATGCATTAACAGTCGCTATCCTGCCACTGCCCGGTGGCGAGTTTTATCATTTCGGTACGAGTCGGGAACTGATCTCATCCACGCTGGCCATCCAGAATTGTGTGACGGATCAGCGTGCTATTATGCATCGTAAGGTGAAGCCACATCCGGCCATGTTCATTCAGAATGCAGCCATTGCTACTCGCCTGACGGCGGATAACTCCGATCTGTGGATAGAAAACAGCGCAGTAGGAATGGGTTGGAAGCTGGATTGCCGTCACGTCATCACCGGAGTGCCGGATAATGATTGGACAATCCATCTCCCAGCCGGTGTTTGCATTGATGTCGTCCCCTTCGGAGCGGATCATTGGGTGGCGCGCCCTTATGGATTCATGGATCCATTCAAAGGTGAAGTTTCTGCTGATAGTACCTGCTGGATGGGTGCCCCATTGCTCGAATGGTTTGCTGTGCGCGGCCTTCCACTCCCCAAAGAGCAGACGGATATTCAGAACTATGCACTTTTCCCCTCCTGTTCAACGGTGGACGAGTTGGGGGTTGTGATGCGGTGGATGGTTTCTGAACCGGAGCTTGCCGAAGGAAAGCAAATCTGGCAATCGGCCGCTCGCTATTCCGCCAACGAACTGTCCGACCAGGCTAATCTGCTCCGCTTGGTGGAGCAGCGTGAAACCTTCCGCCGGATGAACTGGTCTTTATTGGCTGCCAACCATGAGAAGAGCGTCTTTTATCAATTGGACTTGAGCAATGCTGCCGACAGTTTTGCCGCCGGATCGCTCCCCTTGCCCGAACCGTTGGGCGAGGATATGCCATTGATTAAGCGTATGAACAACCACATGTTTCGTGCCCGCGTTATGAAACTATCAGGTCGTTCCTTCAAAGAAGAGGAGCAGTGTGCTTTCGCTCTCCTTCGTGAGGGTGTAAAAGGGGCTGTAGCTGCGCAGGGACAACGTCCTTTTATGAATGTCTATGCTGACCAGATCGTCTGGGGGCGCAGTCCGGTTCGTATCGACTTGGCAGGTGGATGGACGGATACGCCTCCATACTGCCTTTACGCAGGTGGGCAGGTGGTGAATGCAGCAATCGAACTGAACGGACAGCCTCCCTTGCAGGTCTACGTAAAACCTTCTAAGGAGTTTGCCATTACCCTTCGTTCCATTGATCTTGGAGCGATGGAGCGCATCCATAGCTGGGAGGAGCTAAGATGTTATAATAAGGTAGGTTCGCCCTTCTCCATTCCGAAAGCTGCGCTGGCATTGGCTGGCTTTATTCCGGAGTATGCGGCCGAAACCTACGGTTCGTTGGAGGCACAATTGCAACATTTTGGCTGCGGATTGGAAGTGACGCTTCTGGCAGCCATTCCCGCCGGTTCAGGATTAGGTACTAGCTCCATACTGGCTGCCACGGTGCTGGGGGCATTGTCGGACTTTTGCGGCTTGGCATGGGATAAGAACGAAGTGGGCAATCGCACCCTGCTGCTCGAACAGCTGCTCACTACGGGCGGCGGGTGGCAAGATCAGTTTGGCGGCATCCTGCATGGACTGAAACTTTTGCAGACGAACGCAGGTCTGGGCCAAAGTCCGTTGGTGCGCTGGCTGCCCGAACATCTCTTCTCCAACCCCGACTATCGCCCTTGCCACTTGTTGTACTATACCGGCATTACCCGTACAGCAAAAGACATTTTGGCGGACATTGTGCGTGGTATGTTCCTCAATAGTGGTTCGCACCTCCGCTTGCTGGCGGAGATGAAGGGGCACACCATGGAGATGTACGAAGCCATTTTGCGCGGTGACTTTCCTGCCTATGGCGCGTTGGTCGGTAAGACGTGGGAGCAGAACAAGGAGCTGGACGCCGGCACCAACCCCGCTGCCGTCGAGCAGTTGATCGTCTCTATTCGCGACTTTGCTTTGGGTTACAAACTGCCCGGAGCGGGTGGGGGAGGCTATCTCTATATGGTTGCCAAAGACCCTGAAGCCGCTCTTCGCATCCGTCGTCAACTGGCGGATCATCCGCTCAATGCAAATGCCCGTTTCGTTGAAATGAGTCTTTCTGACAAAGGGTTACAGGTAAGTCGCTCTTAAAAAAATAATCTGATTATGTTTCTAATCGAAAGGAATGTATTGAAAAGTGTATGGGCAGTCGGGATGGGATTACTGATGATGTCTATCTCTATTCAAGTGAATGCCAAACGAAAGGTATATACACAATACGGGCAGGAGAAGCCGGAAAAACAGCGCCTCTATGCCGTGAAAGAATTGAAACGTCCGTTGACGAAAGTGCTTTCCTCGCCGCTGAACATTAGTCGCGGATTGCAAAACCGGCACATTGCCCTTTGGCAGAGTCACGGCCTCTATTATCAGCAGGCTGTCCCCCGCTGGGAATGGCAACGTGCGCGCCTTTTCGGGACGGTGGAAGATATGTACACGCAGAGCTTCGTCCTGCCATACCTCGTCCC
>JAVVRI010000063.1:0-4993 GCA_036654795.1 Tannerellaceae bacterium | reverse complement strand
CACGGCTCACCGGCGGCACCCACATCACGCCCACGATGTTGGAGGGGGCGGGCGCCAATGTGTTGATGCCTCGCGAACGGGGCTTGCAGGCTGACGAGGTGATTGTGGACAACGACCGCTCGGCTTCTGGTTCTCTTTATCGCGAGACGAATGGCAAAGAGGTTTGGACGGCGGGGGTGTCTCCCGGCTTCGCCCATTTAAAAGAATATTACCTCAATGGAGAGAACCCTTTTACGATGGGTACGTTTCGCCAGTGTGTGACTGTGAAGAGGGGAGAAGAGAGCTTTGCAGAATGGATTCCCGCAATGCCGGACAGCGGACGTTATGCTGTTTACGTCTCTTACCATACCTTGCCGGGCAGTGCCGAGGAGGTCTATTACACAATTACCCACTTAGGTGGCGAAACCGTTGTGCAGGTCAATCAAACGATGGGGGGCGGTACTTGGATCTATCTTGGGGAATACGCTGCCCCGCGTATCCGCTTAAGCAATCGCAGCAACAGGGCTGGTCGGGTGATTACGGCCGATGCCGTCAAGATAGGCGGGGGGATGGGCAACATTGCCCGCAGCCCTTTGGTTTCTGCTTACCCCATTGAAGCGGAGGTGAGCGGTTTGCCCCGCTTTGCGGAGGCGGCGCGTTATTGGATGCAATGGGCAGGTGTGCCGGATAGTATCTATTCGAGCAGCCGGTACACGGACGATTACAAGGACGATGTTCACAGTCGTGGCCGTTGGGTGAACTATCTGAAGCAGGATCTGCACATCCCGCTGGATATGGCATTTGCTTTTCATTCCGACGCAGGCACTACGCCAGGCGATTCTATCATCGGTACGTTGGGCATCTATATGTCGGACGGAGGGAAAGCTTTTTACAGCAACGGTAAGAGCAAGGACTCCGCACACGACCTGACGGACATTGTGCGAACTCAGATTGTATCGGACATCCGCCGCACTTATGAACCGGACTGGAGCGACCGCGATATGTGGAACAAATCGTATATTGAGGCGCGTGTGCCGGATGTGCCGACAATGCTGCTGGAACTGCTGTCTCATCAGAACTTTGCCGATATGCGTTACGGGCTCGATCCGCGCTTCCGCTTTACGGTGAGTCGTGCTGTCTATAAAGGTATATTGCGTTATGTCACGATGCAGAATGGCGATCCGTACGTAGTACAGCCCTTGCCGCCCGATCATTTTAGTGCCTCTCTGAGCGCTGCCTGCGAAGTAACCCTTAATTGGCGGGATGTGGTGGATACGTTGGAACAAACGGCACGCCCTACAAGTTATAAGGTCTATACGCGCATCGGCCGTGGCGACTTCGATAACGGGGTAGTGGTAAAGCAACCTCGTTTTACACATGCCATTACTCCGGGCGTATGCTATAGCTATCGCATTACGGCGCTGAATGCAGGGGGCGAGAGTTTCCCTAGCGAGGTGCTCAGTGTTTGCCGTGCGCTTGAGGAGCGTGGCGTGGTGTTGGTGGTAAATGGCTTCGACCGTTTGTCTGCTCCGGCATCTTTTACGGCTCCGGCGGACAGTTTGTGTGGTTTCCTTTATGATGAAGAGGGGGGTGTGCCTTACATGCAGGAGATTGCTTATTTGGGTAAGCAGTACGAGTTTCGCCGTTCCGCTCAGTGGGTGTCGAACGACGATAACGGGCATGGTGATTGTAATAATGATTTTGCCGGCCGTATTTTTGCTGGAAACAGTTTCGACTATCCTTCGGTGCATGGGCAAGCTTTTGCGGCTGCCGGCTATTCGTTTGTTTCCTGTAGTGACGAGGCGGTTACCGGTGGTTTGGTCAGACTGTCGGATTATTCGGTGGTCGATCTGATTTTGGGAAAGCAACGTGAAACAAAGATGGGGCGCAATGCCTCACCAACCGCCTATAAGGCATTCCCTAAACCGATGCAGAAGTGCCTTGAAGCCTATTGCGCTGGGAGGGGGAAACTGTTAGTCAGCGGTGCCTATGTGATGAGCGACTTGCTGGGCAATGTTGCTGACAGTACTTTTGCAGCCCGCGTGTTGAGGTGTTCCTTTGCCGGTATAAATGCTTCCGGCGAAGGGGTGGTGAAGGGCGTTTCGTCCCCTTATCCGCTGTTGCGTGGTACCTATACTTTTCATACGGAACGTAATCGGGCGTGTTATCAGGTAGAGCGTGTGGACGGCTTGTTGCCTGTCGGTAAGGGAGCCGCTACCATCCTCCGCTATCCGGAAAAGAACCTGAGTGCGGGCGTTATGTATAAGGGCGATTATCAGACTTGCGTATTGGGCTTCCCAATCGAGACGCTGACGACGGACGAGATGCGTGCGCGTTTTATCCGCTCCGTCATGGAGTCCTTTCAGACAGATATTAAAACAGTAAACAGATAGAATATATATGAAACGAATTGATTGCTTTCTTCCTTATGGAGAGCCGGAAGCTACCCGCCGGACGATTGCCGCGTTGGGGGAGTCCGCTTTGCTTAATAAAATATACCTGATAACGAACAATCCGCAAGCGGTTGTCATATCCGGCTGCGAGTTGCTGCTTAGCGAAGAATTATGGAGTACGGAGACGCTTCGCTCGATTGCCGGGCGGGTGGATGCGGACTATGCTTTGCTCTATACCAAAGAGGATGTGCTCGAACTGGGGCTATATGCTTTGGAGCGCTTTGTCTCGCTGGCGGACGATACGGCTGCCGGCATGGCCTACTCCGACTTTTATACAGTGAAAGAGGATGTTCGTAGTTCTCATCCGGTTATCGATTATCAGCAGGGTAGTCTTCGGGACGATTTCGACTTTGGGGCGCTGATGTTCTACCGCGCTTCGGTCCTTCGCGAAGCTGTTGTCTTGATGGAGGAGAGTTATCATTTCGCCGGTCTTTACGATCTGCGGCTAAAGGTGTCGCAAAAGCATTCCTTGTTGCATATAAATGAGTACCTCTATACTGCTGTGGAGAAGGATATGCGTAGCTCTGGCGAGAAAATGTTCGATTACGTGAATCCGCGTAACCGGACAGTGCAGGTTGAGATGGAACACGCCTGTACCGACCATCTGAAGAAGATTGGCGCCTGGCTACCACCGCAGTTTAAGGCGCTTTGTTTCGATGAAGAAAAGACTTTTCACGTGGAGGCCTCGGTTATTATTCCGGTGCGTAACCGGGTGCGAACCGTAGAAGACGCCATCCGCTCTGCATTGAGCCAAGAGGCTAACTTTATGTTCAACGTGATTGTGATAGACAATCATTCAACAGACGGAACGACAGAGGTAATTCGGCAGTTGGCAGCCGACCTTCGTGTGATCCATCTCTGTCCGGAAAGAAACGATTTGGGGATTGGGGGGTGCTGGAATCTTGGCGTGCATCATCCGTTGTGCGGCAAGTTTGTAGTGCAATTGGACAGCGACGACGTCTACAGCGACACTCACACGCTACAAAAGATCGTGGATACCTTCTATGCTGAGCAGTGCGCCATGGTGGTGGGCACGTATCGGATGACGAACTTCGACTTGGAGGAAATCCCTCCCGGCATCATCGACCACCGCGAGTGGACGCCTGAGAATGGGCGAAACAACGCCTTGCGCATCAATGGCCTCGGTGCGCCACGTGCCTTCTATACACCGTTGCTTCGTGAAATTAACCTGCCAAACACAAGTTATGGTGAGGATTATGCCCTCGGTCTCCGTATGAGCCGTGCGTATCAGATAGGGCGCATATACGACGTGCTCTATCTTTGTCGTCGCTGGGACGACAATTCGGATGCCTCGCTCGACATTGTCCGAACGAATGGGAATAATCTGTATAAAGACAAGATTAGAACTTGGGAACTGCAAGCCCGCCTTAACCTGAAATAGCCTATGAAACCGAATGTATGGGTTAGCTCCACCCAAGTAACGGAGATGTTGGCGAAGCAACTGGCCACTTGGCCGCTGGCGGCTGCAAATTTTCATAGTTTGGAGGAGGTGCAGACGCGCTCTTTCGATATGAATGGCTTTACGGTGCGGGTGCAGTTCAATCCTGCCCGAATCGTTTCGTCCGCTGCGAAGGTAGATAGCAACTCAATACGGGCACGCCGCTGCTTTTTGTGTCCGGACAATCTGCCGATGGAGCAGGAGCGGTTGTTCTTTGGCTCTCATTATTTGGTGCTTTGCAATCCGTTTCCAATCTTTCCCGAACACTTTACGATTCCCTCGCGCCGGCATGCCGACCAAGTAATATTGCCTCGCTTGGAGGATCTGCTTGAGCTGTCGAGGCGACTGGATGCCTTTACGCTTTTTTATAACGGACCGCGTTGTGGCGCTTCGGCGCCTGACCATGCCCATTTTCAGGCTGGTACTCGTTCCTTTATGCCGATAGACGATGAGGTGGATGAGCAAGTTAGGAAGTTTGGAAGCCTAGTGCTTAGCGAGAAGGAGGGCAGCCTTTACACGCTGACGCACTACTTGCGAAATGGCTTCGTAATCAAGGCTGTCACACTGTCTGCCGCCGTCGCTCTCTTCCATCGTGTTTATGCGGCTTTGGAGGTAAAGGAGGGCGAGTCGGAACCTATGATGAACCTCTTTTGCAACTATGGGCAGGAGGGGTGGAGGCTGATTATTATACCCCGTCGTCAGCATCGCCCTTGGCAATATGCTGCTACGGGGGTCGACCATCTGCTGACCAGTCCGGGGGCGGCCGATGTAGGGGGGCTTTTTATTACTCCGTTGGAAGAGGATTTTCGGAAACTGAGCCCGGAACTGTTGCGCGATGTCTATCGGCAGGTCTGCCTTGGCGATGCCGAAATAGAGGAGATTGCCATAAGCATCAAGAGGCAAAGCGAATAGTTGTGGTTGTCAGTTTATTTAATTGCGGATTTTAGAATTATTATTCCACGTTTCACACTTCTATCTATTTGTCACTCTGTTAGTTCGTGTGAAACGTGTGATTTCTGATCAACTATTTTTCTTTTCCGTAATATCCTGCTGCTGCTTCGTATATCGGGGCACGCTTAAAGCCAATATTACACAATTTATG